>JBDTXF010000311.1:0-4469 GCA_040006355.1 Nocardioidaceae bacterium
AGTACCTCAACTTCCAGTTCTCCGTCTCGATGGACCTCTTCGGCTCCGAGCAGTCCACGAACGCCGGCAACTACTACTCCTCCGGTCTCAAGGGCCGCTGGCAGGAGACCCGGCGCAAGGACGACCACGTGCTGCTCGAAGACACCCGCACGATGCGCTTCGTGGAGGACGGCGAGATCGCGGAGAGGACCGTCCCGACGCTGTCCGCGCTGAACCTCGACCTGCGCGACGAGTACGTCGCGGACTGCGCCAACGGCGTACGCCGCTGGAACCAGGCCCTCGAGGACGCCGGTCTCGAGCAGCGGCTGATCCTGCCGCACGAGGGCTTCAACCGACGCGTCGGCGTCTATGCCCAGCACCACGTCAGCCCCGAGGGCGAGGTGCTCTCGGACGACGCCTGGGGCGAGGTCGTCGACTCCTACCTGCCGTCGGACGTCGACCGCGCTGCGGTCGCCGCGCTGATGGTCCCGGAGTACGAGCCGGGCAGGTTCGCCGGCTGGATCACCCCGCCGCACGTCGGCATCAACGACCAGCCGGTCGAGTTCGACTACGTCCACCTCGCCGAGGAAGGCGTGGCCTGAGGTGGCGCTGACCTGGACCCACGAGGCGAGCCCGACCTGGGACGCCGACAAGCGCCGGGTGGTCGGCTCGGCCCCCCGGGGCGTCTTCGACCTCGCCTACGCCGACGGGGCGGCCCTGCCCGGTGACTGGTGGTCGTGCACGTCGGAGGGGACGGTGCTCGGATACGGCTGGCTGGACGCGACCTGGGGTGGCGACGCGGAGATCCTGCTCGCGGTGTCCGCCGACGCCCAGCAGCACGGCGTCGGGTCGTTCGTGATCTCCCACCTGGAGGACGAGGCCGCCTCCCGCGGGCTGAACTACGTCTACAACACGGTCCGCGACACCCACCCCGACCGCGACGACCTCCACGACTGGCTCGCGGTGCGCGGCTACCGCGGCGGCACGTCCGAGACCACGCTGCGCAAGCGCGTGGGTGCCGACCGCCAGCGGCCGTCCGCGGTGGCCGACCCCTCGAAGGCGCGGCCGGCGCCGTCCCGCGCCTACGACCCGGCGGACGAGGGTGAGCGCGCACCCGGCCACGAGGAGTCCGGCGGCTACGTCGACGTGGAGGACCACCGGTTCTGAGCGCCCGGCTCACCCAGCTTGACCACCACGACGCCGGCGAGGATCAGCACCCCGCCCGCCAGCTGTACGGCGTGGGGCAGCTGGCCCAGCAGCAGCCAGGCGAACAGGACCGCCGCGACGACCTCGAGCAGCGCGACGAAGGACGCGAGGCGGGACCCCAGCCGGCGGCCGGCCGCGATGCCGGTGGTGTAGGAGACCGCGGCGGTGACCAGGCCGAGCACGAGCAGCGGCACCCACCAGGCGAAGGAGCCGCCGGCGTAGGTCGTGGTGGCGGTGGTGGCCCGCATCGGCAGCAGGCCGACCAGGCCGAGCGTGCCGAGGATGGCCGCACCGACGACCAGGCCGCCGGCCGCCAGCGCCATCGGTGGGAGCCCGTTGCTCTCGTCGGCGGAGATCACGAAGTAGCCGGTGACCCCGACCATCGCGCCCAGAGCCCACAGCACGCCGACCGGGTCGAGCCCGGCCCCGGACGCCAGGTCGAGCACCAGGACCAGACCGAGGGCCGCGAGGCCGGCACCGGCAAGGGTGAGGGCGCCGGGGCGCTGTCCGTGTCGCAGCCAGAGCCAGACCACGACCGCCGCCGGGGCGGTGTACTCGATCATCAGCGCCGGCCCGACCTGCATGTGGGAGACGGCCGCGAAGTAGCAGAGCTGGGCACCGGCCACGGCGAGAAGGCCGTACATCCCCACCAGCCCGGCGTTGCGCCGGAGCAGTCCCCAGCGGCCGCGCAGAGCCAGGATGCCGAACGGCGTGACGACCAGGGCCGCGACCGCGATCCGGACCAGCACCACCGCGCCCGGGCTCCAGCCGGTGTCGAGCAGGCCGCGGGCGAGGGTGCCGGAGAGCCCGAAGGTGGTCGCCGACACCACCGCAAGGCCCAGCCCGGACGCCAGCCGGGGGCCGGTCGCGGGGGTGGCCAGGCGGGTGTCATGAGCCATCTCAGTCATAGGTCATGACGGTACGGGCGGATCCGGTAACATGTCAACGTGGTCTTCACCCATGACGCTGAGATATCCCTCCAGGCTGCCGTCGTGCTCGTGAACAGCGCAGTCCCACCCGACACGCTGACCGAGGTCGAGGACCTCGAGGCGTGGTTCGAGGAGTTCTCCTACACCGGCAGCCGCCGGCGCGACCGGGCCGAGCTGGACGCCGTACGAGCGCTGCGTCCGGTGCTGCGCGACCTGCTGACCAGCGACCGCGACCGGGCCGCGGAGCTGACCAACGCCATGCTGGCCGACGTCGGTGCGCTGCCCCAGCTGGTCCGGCACGAGCCGTTCGACTGGCATCTGCACGCCGTGCCGGCCGATGCCTCGCTGGCGACCCGGATCACCGTGGAGACCGCGATGGCGATGGTCGACGTGGTCCGCAGCGACGAGCTGTCCCGGCTGGGAGTCTGCGCCGACGAGGACTGCGAGGGTGTGGTCCTCGACCTGTCCCGCAACCGCTCGCGCCGCTACTGCAGCACCACCTGCGGCAACCGCAACTCGGTCGCTGCCTACCGCGCCCGGCAGGCCGCGGGCTAGCCGCGCTCCCCGACCGGGATCTCCACGTCGACCGTGCTGCCCGGCTGCGCCAGCGGGCAGGCCCAGGCGGGGTCGTAGGCGCACGAGGGGTTGTAGGCGAAGTTCAGGTCGAGCACCATCGCCTCGCCGCGCGAGCCCAGGTCGGCGCCCTTGACCGTGTCCACGAGGTAGCGGCCGCCCCCGTAGGTGCCGCCGGGCCTCCCGGCCGAGGCGTCCTTGACCGGCACGAACAGCCCCGCGCCGTACGACGCGAAGCGCCACACGTCGAGCGACCCGACCCCGGGCAGCTCGACGACCCCGAGCCGCTCGAAGCGGGCGGCGCCGTCGGTGCCGGTGTCCAGCGCGACCCGCGCCGGGGCGGCCTCCAGCACCTCCACCTCGAACCGCCAGGCCGGGTCGTAGGCCGGGACCGGCAGGCCGGAGAACGACGAGCGGTCCCGGGCGAGCAGCGGGGAGGCCGGATGCGTCGCGAACAGGTCGTCGCGGGCGCGTCGCCACAGGTCGTGCGCGGCAGCCGGGTCGGGGGCGGCCCGCACCTCGGCGTACAACGCGAAGACCCGGCGGCGCCAGTCCACGATGTCGAAGGCATCCATGGGAAGGACGCTACGGGTCGGCTCGAGGCCTGGGGCCGGCGGTGGAGCCCATCCGGTCCCACTCGGCCTGCGCCTGCGCGTGCCAGGCGCCGTGCCGGGCGTGGAAGGCCAGGGCCGCACGCGGGCCGGGCCAGTCGTGGTCCAGCAGCTCGCCGGGCAGGTCCGGGTCGAGGAACGGGAAGCGCCGCCACTCCTGGACCATCTCGACCTGGGCGACGAAGGCCTCGCAGGGACTGGACGCCTCCCGGGTCTCGAAGGACTCGAGGAACGCGAGGTAGCGGTCCTCGACCTCGGCGAGGTCCCATGCTCCGGCCAGCAGTCGGCCCTCGTCGCCGATCCCACTGGCCGGCCCGACCCAGGCGAAGGCCCGGTCCGCGAGGCCGAGCTCGCGCACGGCAGCGTGGACCGCGGCCGCCAGCGTGTCGTCCGGGGTGATCCACAGCCCCGGGGTGGGGGAGCCGAGGCCGAGCCAGGTCAGTCGGGTCCGCAGCCGGTGCCGCAGCTGTCGCTGGGTCTCGGGGATCGGCAGGCTCAGCACCAGCCAGCGGCCGTCCCAGGGGCGCCGCTCGCCCATGAACCCGTAGATCCGCCGGGTGCCCTCCTCCAGCAGTCGGGCGCCCTCCGCAGTGAGCTCCCAGAGCACCCGGCGGCCGTGCCGGCTCGAGGTCAGCAGGTCCTCGCTGGCCGCGCGGGTGAGCGCCTGACGGGCCGACTTCGTCTCCACGCCGAGGCGGCCCAACGCCTCGAGCAGCGTCGCGGTCCACACCGGCTCCGCGCGCGGGTGGACGAACTCGCCGAGCACGGTGAGCAGCAGCGACCGTGCGCTGGCGGAGCCGGTCTCGCGGCGGCGGGACGCCGCCGCGGGCGTCTGGGTCATGCGGCCGACGATAGTCGACAAACCCTTGACGATCATAGAGGCGAGCGTAGAGTGTCGGGTGCTACACCGCCCCGGAGCGCAGCAGGAGAGGTGCCACGATGACCGTCCTCGACAACGAGCGGGACGTCGACAGCGACGAGGTGACCGCCTCGCCGGCTGTCCCGGTCGTCGACTTCGACACCCACCCGGACCGCTACCGACACTGGCGGCTGGCTGTGGACGGGGACGTGGCCACCGTGACCCTCACCGTCGACGAGGCGGGCGGGATCGTCGACGGCTACGAGCTGAAGATGAACTCCTACGACCTCGGCGTCGACATCGAGCTCTACG
>JBDTXF010000312.1:0-4463 GCA_040006355.1 Nocardioidaceae bacterium
CTGCCAGAGCAGGGAGATCGGCCAGCTCCAGCTGTGGGTTGGCGAGCGTCTCGACGTAGACGACCCTCGTCGGGCCGCCCGCGACGGCGGCCCGCCACGCGTCGAGGTCCACGGCGTCCACCTGGACCACGTCGAACCCCCAGGCCGGGAGGTCGCGGACCAGCAGGTCGCGGGTGTCGCCGTACACCTGCTGGGCGGCGACGACCCGGTCACCCTCGCGCAGCAGGGTGAGCAGGCCGGTGGCGATGGCGCCCATCCCCGACGACGTCATGAAGGCGGCCTCGGCGTCCTCGAGCCGGGCCACCTCCTCGGCGGCGACGTCGACGGTGGGGTTGCGGAAGCGGCCGTACCAGACCTCGTCGAGACCTCCCGCCGCGACGTCCTTGTAGGACTCGTCGTCGAGGAAGTAGGTCACCGAGTGGTGGATCGGCGGCACCACCGGACGCGTGCGCGGGGAGTAGCGGGCGGACTGGGCGGGGCGTCCCTCGGGCACTAGACGCGCTCCTGGTCGGGCACGTCGGTGTCGTCGAGCTGCGACATGCTGGCGGCCAGCCGCCGCGCGGCGGCGGGGAAGGCGAGTGCGAGGACGGTGACCAGGGCGAGCCAGCCGAACGCGACGACCGGGAACCACCGCGCGGGACCCTCGGTCGGGTAGGGGATGACGTTGCGGTAGATCGTGTAGCCGAGGACCAGCAGGGCCAGCACCGGGATGACGACCTGCCACTGCGGCACGTCGAGCTTGCGGTCGATGAACACCAGCTTGATGCAGCCGATGGTGGCCAGGACGTAGGCGACCAGCAGGATCAGCGTGCCGATGGTGCCGCTCCACAAGAACGTGTCGAACGGCTTCGCGGCGAAGAGCACCGCGCAGATCGCCGCGATCGCCGCGATCACGCCGGTGACGGTGACCGCCGCGACGGCGGGGGTGCCGTTGCGGTTGACCCTGCCCAGGGCATGGCCGGGGGACAGGTCGCGCGACAGCGCGAAGAGCAGCCGGGAAGCGCCGACGACGCAGGCCAGGCAGCACCCGAAGGCGCTGATGCTCGCGCCGAGGGTGATCAGGTCCCCCACCCACGCGCCGATGTAGGACGTCCCGAGGTCGCCCATCAGTGCGGGGGAGGCGATGAACCTCGCGACCCCGGCCTTGTCGGTGCCGAACGCCATCATCTCGATCGCCGTGACCACGGTGAAGTAGACGCCGCCGAAGATCGCGGTGCCGAGGATCGCTCGGGGGATGTCGCGGCGAGGGTTGTGCGCCTCCTCGCCGAGGGTGGCCGCGGCCTCGAAGCCGGCGAAGGACAGCAGCCCGAAGATCACGCCGAGGAACAGCGCGGAGTTCTGGGTGCCGGGTGCGACCTTGAAGACGTCCATCGTCACGTGGGCGTCGCCCGGCGCGTTGCCGGCGAGCATGCGGACCAGCACGACGACCGCGATGACCACGATCAGCACCACCGTGACGCCCTCGACGCTCAGCAGCACCGAGGTCGAGCGCCGCGCAGGGACGACGGTGAGCAGCAGCGCGATCAGGAGGGCGAGGGCACCGATCGGGAAGCCGGCCCACCAGGGCTGGTCGTTCCACACCCCGATGGCGTCGAGGAAGGCGGCGCCGAAGATGCCGGAGGCCGAGGCGGTGACCAGGCCGTAGAACACATAGGTGCCCATCAGCCCCATCCCGGCGACCACCCCGGCGCGCGGCCCGAGCGTCGCGCCGGCGAAGACGTAGACCGAGCCGGCGTGCCGGTAGTACTGGCACAGCCGCACGAAGACGTAGGCGATCAGCAGCACGGCGACGGCTGCGATCAGGAACGCCAGCGGGGTCGCGCGCCCGACCAGACCGGCGGTGCCCTGTGGGTTGATGTTGGCGGCCATGCTGGGTGCCATCAGGGCCACGGAGATGCCGACGGCCTGCCAGACCGACAGGCTCGGCCGGAGCCTGCCCTCGCGGGTGGGGGTGGGTGTGGTCATGACCGCATGCTGTCGAGCCCCCTAGGGTCGTGTCCAGCACCGCAGGGGTGTCCTGGACACCGACCTGCCTGACGACTGACTGACGAGGAGCCGTGGTGGACGTCGACGAGCGCAACGAGCGCAGCGTGAGGGCCGAGAGCATCGTGTCCGCACTCGAGAAGCGGGGGGTGGTCGCGTTCGCCACCTCGTTCGTGGACAACTCCGGGATCTCGCGGGTCAAGACCGTGCCGCTCGGCCGGCTTCCCCAGCTGGCCGCGTGGGGTGTGGGGTTCTCGACCGCCTTCGACTACTTCCGCTTCGACGACTGGGTGGCCGCCCCTGCCGGCGGGGAGGGGCCGGTCGGGGACCAGCGGATCATCCCCGACCTCAGCCGAGTGGTCGTGCTCGCCGCCCAGCCCGGCTGGGCGTGGGCGCCCGGCGAGCGCTGGTCGCAGCAGGGCGAGGAGCACGACAAGTGCAGTCGGCTGCTGCTGCGTCGGCAGACCGAAGCCCTGGCCCAGCAGGGGATCACGGTGCAGTCGGCCTTCGAGGTCGAGTGGGTGGTCTCGCGCGGCGACAGCGACGACTTCGCCCCCGCGACCAGTGGCTCCGGCTACGGACTGTCCCGGCTGGTCGAGGTGTCGGACTACGCGCGCGACGTGATGACGGCGATGACCGAGCAGGGGGTGGTCGTCGAGCAGTTCCACCCGGAGTACGCCGCGGGGCAGTTCGAGCTGACCGTCGCCCCCGAGTCACCGGTGGCGGCCGCGGACACCTCGGTTCTGGTCCGCACCACGCTGCGCGCCATCGGGGAGGTCTATGGCTTCCGCACCTCGTTCTCGCCGAAGGTGGACACCTTCGGGGTGGGCAACGGCGGCCACGTGCACCTGAGCCTGTGGCGCGACGGGCAGAACCTGATGGCAGGCGGGGAGCGCGCGTTCGAGCTGACCGGAGCGGGTGAGGCGTTCAGTGCAGGTGTCCTGGAGCATCTCCCAGCCCTGCTGGCGGTCGGGGCGCCGGGAGTGGCGTCGTACCTGCGGCTGGTGCCGTCGCACTGGGCGGGTGCCTATGCCTGCTGGGGCCTGGAGAACCGCGAGACGGCGCTGCGGATGGTCACTGGGTCGACGGGAAGCAGCAGCTGGGCGGCCAACATGGAGGTCAAGTGCTTCGACCTGCTGGCCAACCCCTACCTGGCACTGGCCGGTCTGCTGGCGGCCGGGTCCGCCGGCCTGGCCGGTGACGCGGTGCTTCCCGAGCCCGTCGACGTCGACCCTGCGGCGCTGACCCAGGAGGTCCGCGACGAGCGCGGCATCGAGCTTCTGCCCGACAGCCTGCGCGAGTCGGTCACCCTGTTCGCTGCCGATGACACGCTGCGGGCCGCCTTCGGCCAGCCGCTGGTGGACGCCATCGTCGCCGTCCGCGAGTCCGAGATCGAGCTGTTCGACGGTGCCACCCCCGAGGAGATCGCCGCCGCGACCCGGTGGACCCACTGACGCCTCAGGGCAGCAGGCTCCACGGGGCGAGTCGCTCGTAGGCCGCGGCGACCGCGAGCACCCGGGCGTCGGCGAACCGTGGCCCCATCACCTGCATCCCGACCGGCAGGCCGTCCGCGTCGAGCCCGGTGGGCACCGCGCAGGCGGGACATCCGGTCAGGTTCGCCGGGAGCGCGAGCGCGCACCAGTCGTCGAAGAACGGGTCGACCGGGACCCCGTCGATGCTGGCCGGGGACTGCACATCGGTGCTGAACGCCGCCAGCGGCATCGAGGGCGTCAGCAGCACGTCGTAGTCCTCGAAGAACGCCGCCCACCGCAGGCCGTAGTCCTGCTTGGCGGCCAGGGCGTCGAGGTAGGCGGCTGCGGTCACCTCGCGGCCGGCCTCGACGATGTCGCGGGTGCCGGCGGTCATCTGGTCACCCCATCGCTCGAGGAGCGGCCCCTCCGAGGCGAAGCCCTCCGGCAGCGCGACGTCGTTCCACAGCTCGGTCGGGTACGGCGCGTCCGGTGCCGCCTCGGTGACCTGCGCACCGTCGCGCGCGAGCACGTCGACCGCCGCCCGGAACGCTGCTCGCACCGAGGGGTCGACCGGCGCCCAGCCGAGGTCCTCGGAGACCGCCACCCGCAGCGTCGACCAGTCCACCGGCCGGGTGACCGCCGCCAGCAGGTCTCCCACACCCACGGGTCCCGACGTCTCGTCGTGCGGGGAGGCGCCCGCCATCACCGACAGGGACAGGGCTGCGTCCCGGACCGTCCGGGTGAGCGGCCCGTCCACGGAGAGGGTCGGCCAGCCGCGGAACCCGGGCATCTTCGGGACCAGGCCGAACGTCGGCTTGTGCCCGACGACACCGCAGAACGCGGCGGGGATCCGGATCGAGCCGCCACCGTCGGTGCCCAGGGCGATCGGCGTCGCGCCGTACGCCACCGAGGCGCCGGCACCGCCGGACGAGCCGCCGGGTGTGCGGTCCGGGGACCACGGGTTGCGGGTGAGCCCGAAGATGTCGTTGTCGGTGTAGCCGCGGTAGC
>JBDTXF010000313.1:0-4456 GCA_040006355.1 Nocardioidaceae bacterium
GCCCGACATCACCGAGTTCGCCCGCACCTACCTCGGCGTCGAGCCCTACACCGAGATGATCCCGGTCTTCCCGACCGCTCACTACGCGATGGGCGGGGTGCCCACCAACATCAAGGGTGAGGCGCTGGCCGACAACCACGCGGTGATCCCCGGCCTCTACGCCGCTGGCGAGGTGGCCTGCGTGTCCGTGCACGGGTCCAACCGGCTCGGCACCAACTCGCTGCTGGACATCAACGTCTTCGGCAAGCGCGCCGGCAACAACGCCGCCGACTACGCGCTGTCCACGGACTACCACGAGATCCCGGAGAACCCCGAGGCGGTCGTCGTGAAGATGATCGAGTCGATGCGCGACGCCGGCGGGACGGAGCGGGTCTCGGTGATCCGCACCGAGCTGCAGGCCACCATGGACATCAACGCTCAGGTCTACCGCACCGAGGGCTCGCTCAAGCAGGCGCTCTCCGACCTCGAGGACCTCAAGGCCCGCTACGCCAACGTGTCCGTGCAGGACAAGGGCAAGCGGTTCAACACCGACCTGCTCGAGGCGATCGAGCTGGGCTTCCTGCTCGACCTCGCCGAGGTGCTCGTGGTGTCCGCGCTGGCTCGCAACGAGTCTCGCGGGGGTCACTTCCGCGAGGACTACCCGACCCGGGACGACGTGAACTTCATGCGCCACACGATGGCCTATCTCGAGCACGCCGAGGACGGCAGCACCGCCATCCGACTCGACTACAAGCCGGTCATCGAGACGCGTTACAAGCCGATGGAGCGCAAGTACTGATGGACGTGACCGTCAAGATCCTCCGCTACAACCCCGAGGTCTCCGAGGAGTCCTCGTGGGAGAGCTACCAGGTAACGGCCGAGCCGACCGACCGGGTGCTCGACGCCCTGCACAAGGTGAAGTGGGACATCGACGGGTCGCTGACCTTCCGCCGCTCCTGCGCCCACGGCGTGTGCGGCTCCGACGCGATGCGGATCAACGGCAAGAACCGGCTCGCCTGCAAGACGCTCCTCAAGGACGTCAACCCGTCGGCGCCGATCACCGTCGAGCCGATCAAGGGCCTCCCGGTCCTCAAGGACCTGGTCGTCGACATGGAGCCGTTCTTCGACGCCTACCGCTCGGTGATGCCGTTCCTGGTGACCAGCGGCAACGAGCCGACCCGCGAACGGATCCAGACCCAGGCCGACCGCGCGCGCTTCGACGACACCACCAAGTGCATCCTGTGCGCGGCGTGCACCACGTCGTGCCCGGTCTACTGGACCGACGGGCAGTACTTCGGCCCGCAGGCGATCGTGGGCGCGCACCGGTTCATCTTCGACAGCCGCGACGAGGGCACCGACCAGCGTCTGGAGATCCTCAACGACCGCGAGGGCGTGTGGCGCTGCCGCACCACCTTCAACTGCACGGAGGCCTGCCCCCGTGGCATCGAGGTCACCAAGGCGATCCAAGAGGTCAAGCGGGCCCTGATCTTCCGTCGCTGACCTTCAGAGCTGACATCGGGGGGCTGACGTCGGGGGCTGAGCGGGCTCAGGCCGGGTTGCGGCGGGCGATGCTCGCGGTGAGCGCGGTCGCGAAGCCCACCCATCCGGCGTACGGCGCGAGCAGCCGGGTCGTGCCCGGGTCGAGCCGGCGTGCACGTCGCACCAGGTCGAGCGTCGAGGCCTCGAGCACCAGGATCTCCGCCAGCGCCCAGCGCGGCCTCTTGGCGGTGAAGAACACCCAGCTCCAGCCGGTGTTCAGGGCGAGGTTCACTCCCAGCGCAGTCGCGAACCGGCGGCGCTCGGCGGGATCAGCCTCCTCCAGCGCGCGTGCGGAGCTCACCGCGATCAGGGCATAGAGCGTGGTCCACGCGGGTCCGAACACCCAGCCCGGCGGCTGCCAGTCCGGCTTGTCGATCGTGGCGTACCAGTCCGATCGGACGTCGGTGCCGAGACCTCCGGCGAGCGCGGTCACGGTGACCGCTGCGGCGGTCACGGGCAGGAAGCGCCTCATGCGTCCACCTGGTCGTGGGTGCGGGTCACGCGCCAGACCCGGGCCCCGAAGCGGACGACCACGGCTGCGATCGCGAGGTTCACCACGATCAGCACGGTGTGTGCCACCCAGTAGCCGGTCGGACGGACCTCCCCGGACGCGTGTGCCGCCGACAGGTTCTTGGCGAAGGTGACCCAGACGAACACGTTCCACGCGGCGAGGGCGAGGAACCAGACGGCATGCTTGCGTTCGAGCTTCACGCCTCCATCATGCCCGCCGGGCCAAGGGCGCGGCCATCCGCTCATCGCCGCAGGGTGCGGGACATGAGGACTCCGACACCGGCACCCAGCGCGGCGACGCCCGCGAGCAGGAGGGGTCGCGGTGCGGTCACGGCGCCGGTCGCGACGGGGGAAGCAGCCGGCGCCGCGGAGCGCGTCGCCCCAAGGGGGGCGGACTCCGTGGGGTTCGACACCCCGGCGGGGTCCCCGACGGTGAGGGCGGCACCGGGTGCGATCACCGCCTCGGCCGTCCGCTGGGCCAGCGCGTCCGGCGCCGTGTAGGACCAGGCGGCGGCATACATCACCAGCCGGGAGAAGTAGTTGATCCAGACCACCAGGACCAGCGAGATGCCGAAGGCCTGGAAGGCGGGCTGGCCCTTGGTCTGGGCCAGCAGCAGGCTGGCGAAGAACTTCAGCACCTCGAAGCCTACCGCTCCGAGCACGGCCCCGCTGAGCATCGCCCGTCGGGGCACGTGGGAGTCCGCGAGCAGCGTCTTGAACATCAGCAGCAGCAGGGCCGTCGAGGCGGCGATGCCCAGCAGGTGCCCGATCACCACCAGGACCAGGGAGGGGACGGTGGCATCGGGGTTGATGCCGACCAGGTCCAGGATCTTGCCGGTGAACCCGGTCACCGCGCCCGTCACCGCCACCGAGACGAGCAGGGTGACCCCGATCAGGGCAAGCGTGGCCAGGTCACGCAGCTTGCCGAAGATCAGGTTCGGCTGCTCCCGCCGGGGCACCACGAACATCACCTCGAGCGCCGCGCGCATCCCGGACAGCCAGCCGAGACCGGAGTAGAGCACGCCGACCAGCCCGACGACACCGAGCGTGCCCGAGAGCTTCTCGATGGTCCTGATCGGGATCTCGTTGGAGCTGGAGTCCGAGCCGATCAGGCCCGGCAGCAGGCCGTCCAGCGCACTGACCAGGTCGGCCCTGACCCCGGGATACACGTGCGCGAGGAGTCCCACGACGAAGAAGGCGATCAGCAGGATCGGGAAGACCGAGAGATAGCCGAAGTAGGTGACCGCGCCGGCCTGCGCGCCGCCGTTGACCTTGCCGTAGTGCGACAGCATCGTGAGCAGGTGATCCCACCACACGTACCTCGCCCGCAGTCGGGCCAGGGACGCGGAGACCCGCTCCTTCAGGGACGCCACGGCAACCTCCTAGCCATCGACGAGGGCCCGTCGGACCAGGGGTTCAACGAGAAGTCGCGGGTCGGTACCCAGCCCGCTTCGCTGCCGTGGACGTAGAGCGAGAACCGGTCGACCGTGAACTCGCACTCGAAGCCGGCCAGCTCCTCGAACGCCCGGTCGAGGACCGGGTCCTCGAGGTGGTGGGCGACGGTCACGTGCGGGTGGTAGGGGAACTCCTGCTGCACCGCGAGCGGGCCGCTGCGCACCGAGAGGGCGAGCTGCTCGCACGCCGAGATGCCCTCGACGACGGTGACGAACACGACCGGGGACACCGGCCTGAACGTGCCTGTCCCCCGCAGGTGGATGTGGAAGGCGTCGTGCGCCGCGGAGGCCTCGGCGAGATGCTTCTCCAGCGCAGGCACGTCGTCGGGGGCCACCTCGACCGGCGGCAGCAAGGTGACATGCGTCGGGATGCCTCCCGCCGTGTGGTCTCCCAGGGCGGCCCGGTAGTCCTGCAGCTGGGCGCCCCACGGGTCAGGGACCGCGATGGCCACCCCGATGGTGCTGGCGGTGGTGGTGGTCGGCATCACGCACCGACCCTAGCGGCCCGGTGACACGAAGCCGACGCGGTCGTAGACGTCGGCGAGCGTCCGCTCGGCGACCGCTCCGGCCCGCTCGGCGCCGTCGCGCAGGATCGCGTCCAGCTGGGCCCGGTCCTCGAGCAGCTCGAAGGTGCGGTCCCGGAAGGGCGTCACGAAGTCCACGACGACCTCGGCGAGGTCCTTCTTGAGGTCGCCGTAGCCATGCCCGTCGTAGGCCAGCACCAGGTCGTCGATGCTCCGGCCGGTGAGCGCGGAGAAGATCGTCAGCAGGTTCGACACGCCTGGCTTCTCCTGCACGTCGAACCGGACCTCCGAGCCGGAGTCGGTGACCGCCGAGCGGATCTTCTTCGCCGAGAGCCTGGGGTCGTCGAGCATCTCGATGATGCCGCCGGGCGAGGACGCCGACTTCGACATCTTGGCCGTCGGTTCCTGCAGGTCGGTGATCTTCGCGGTCGCCCGGAGGATGTAGGGCTC
>JBDTXF010000314.1:0-4452 GCA_040006355.1 Nocardioidaceae bacterium
GCCCCCGTTGTGTAGTGGCCTAGCACGCCGCCCTCTCACGGCGGTAGCGCCGGTTCGAATCCGGTCGGGGGTACGACATGACAGCAGGCCGGATCCCCACGGGGGTCCGGCCTGCTGTCGTCGAGGGAGCCGGACCGCGATGTCCGAATCCCGCTAGCATCGCCAGGGTCCGTGCGGCAGGATCGGGTCATGGACATCGACGACACCGAGGCCTGCTACCGGGCCGTGAAGAGCCGGGACCGGCGCTTCGACGGGGTGTTCTACACCGGCGTCACCTCCACCGGCATCTACTGCCGACCCTCGTGCTCCGCGATCACCCCGGCCCGGCGCAACGTCACCTTCCACCGGTCCGCGGCCGCGGCCCAGGCGGCGGGCTTCCGCGCCTGCAAGCGGTGCCTGCCCGACGCGACCCCGGGCTCGCCCGCATGGGACGTGTCCGCTGACGCCGCCGGTCGCGCGATGCGGCTGATCGGCGACGGTCTCGTCGAGCGCGACGGCGTCGAGGGCCTGGCCCGGCGGGTCGGCTACACCCCACGCCACCTGCACCGGCTGCTGTGCACCGAGCTCGGCGCCGGACCGCTCGCACTCGCCCGGGCCCGTCGCGCTCAGAACGCACGCATCCTGGTCGAGACCACCTCGATGGCCTTCTCCGAGGTCGCCTTCGCGGCCGGCTTCTCGAGCATCCGGCAGTTCAACGACACGATCCGCGAGGTGTACGCCGCGACGCCCACTGCCCTGCGTGGCCGGCTGCGGCCGACGGGCACGGCACCGGTCACAGCACGGGTCACGGCACCGGTCACAGCACCGGGCACGGTGGACCTGCGACTCCCGGTGCGGGCGCCGTACGCCGGTCGGGAGGTGCTCCGCTTCCTGGCCGCCCACCTGATCCCGGACGTCGAGGCCAGTGGTGCCGACTGGTACGAGCGCACCCTGCTGCTGCCCCACGGACCGGGCCGGGTGCGCCTGACCTTCCCGGCCGACCAGTCGGGCTCCGGCACGGGCCACGTGGCCTGCCGACTCGTGGTGGAGGACCTGCGGGACCTCGGCACCGCCGTGGAGCGCTGCCGTCGGCTGCTGGACGCCGACAGCGACCCACTGGCCGTCGACGACGAGCTGGCGGGCGACCCGCTGATGGCGACCCTGGTCCGCCGTCGTCCGGGCCTGCGCGTGCCCGGGAGCACCGACGGCGCCGAGACCGCGGTGCGAGCCGTCCTCGGTCAGCAGATCTCCCTCGCCGGGGCGATCTCGCTGGGCGGCAAGCTCGTGGCGCGCTACGGCGAGCCGGTCCCCGGGCGACCGTCGTCGGCCGAAGGTCCCGGTCGGCTGTTCCCGCGGGTCGAGGTGCTCGCCGGGCTCGACCCCGAGGAGCTGCCGATGCCGCGCGCCCGGGGTCGGGCTCTCGTGGGACTGTGCGCCGCCCTGGCTGCCGGGGACGTGGTCCTGGACCGCGGCGCGGACCGGCACGACGTACGCGAGAGGCTGCTGGCCCTGCCGGGGGTCGGACCCTGGACCGCCGACTACGTCGCCCTGCGGGCCCTCGGTGACCCCGACGCCTTCCTGCCCACTGACATCGGTGTCCGCCGCGCACTGACCGACCTCGGTCGTCCCGGGGACCGCGGCTCCGCCGAGGAGCAGAGCAGAGCCTGGAGACCCTGGCGCTCCTACGGCCTGCTGCACCTGTGGTCGACCCTGCACCTGCCTCCCGCCCCCACCGCCCTACCCGTTCCCACCCAGGAGAACTGACATGTGGACCCTCATCGACTCACCCGCCGGACCCCTGCGCATCGTCGCTCACGACGACGCGCTGACGGCCGTGGAGTTCACCGGGGCGCCGCCCGCGGACGCCGGTCCACGGTCCTCGATGCGGGTCGCCGCCGCTCGCGCCGCGGGCCGCCCGGTCGGTGAGCGCGCCGACGACGCGGCCCTGATGGTGGAGGCCGCGCGCCAGCTGGCCGCCTACTTCGCCCGCGACCTCGAGGAGTTCGACCTGCCGCTGCGCCCGGTGGGCACGCCCTTCCAGGAGCGGGTGTGGACGGAGCTGCGGCTGATCGGCTACGGCCGGACCGTGTCCTACGGCGAGCTGGCCGACCGGCTCGGTCTGGTGCGCGGGGCCGCTCGTGCCGTCGGAGCGGCCAACGGGCGCAACCCGATCGGCATCGTGATCCCGTGTCACCGCGTCGTGGGCGCAGCCGGTTCGCTGAGCGGCTACGCCGGAGGAGTGGAGCGCAAGCGGATGCTGCTCAGCCTGGAGCAGGACGCGCTCGTCGAGGTCTAGCCGACCGCACCTCTGCGTCCGGCTCGACGAGACGAGGACGACAGCGCGAGCGGGAGGTCGGCGGGCACCGCCGGCCGTGGCTCACTGCGACGCGCGTCGCAGTGACTCCGAGAGCCGCTCGGCCGCCGCCAGCACCGCGGGTGCGTGCATCCGGCCGGGCTGGCGGGAGAGCCGCTCGAGCGGGCCCGAGACGGAGACCGCGGCGATGATCTTGCCGGAGGGGGAGCGGATCGGCGCCGAGACCGAGGCGACCCCCTGCTCGCGCTCGCCGACCGACTGTGCCCAGCCGCGCCGACGGATCCCGGCCAGGGCGGTGGCGGAGAACGCGGCGTTCTGCAGTCCGCGGTGCATGCGCTCAGGGTCCTCCCAGGCCAGCAGGATCTGGGCCGCCGAACCGGCGCGCATGGTGAGCTGGGACCCGACCGGGATCGTGTCGCGCAGCCCCGAGGGGCGCTCGGCGGCGGCTACGCACACGCGGTAGTCGCCCTGGCGGCGCCACATCTGAGCGGACTCGCCGGTGATGTCGCGGAGACGGGCGAGCACCGGACCCGCGGCGGCGAGCAGGCGGTCCTCGCCGGCTGCCGCGGACAGCTCCGCGAGACGCGGTCCGAGGATGAACCTGCCCTGCATGTCACGGGCCACCAGACGGTGGTGCTCCAGGGCCACCGCGAGGCGGTGCGCGGTCGGGCGGGCCAGCCCGGTGCCGGCCACCAGACCGGCCAGGGTGGCCGGCCCCGCCTCGAGCGCCGAGAGCACGAGAGCGGCTTTGTCGAGCACACCCACTCCGCTAGAGTTGTCCATACTCTGATCATGCCGTCTCAACATATGGATTGCAAGTCGATCCGACGGCTCGCGTGGACGAGCCTGGAGAGACGAAGATCAGCCGGTTTCCGAGCGTCGAGGAGAGGTCATGGGCAGGACCCTGAGCGAGAAGGTGTGGGACGAGCACGTCGTCCGGAGCGCGACCGGGGAGCCGGACCTGCTCTACATCGACCTCCACCTGATCCACGAGGTCACCTCACCCCAGGCCTTCGACGGCCTGCGGCTCGCCGGCCGGACCGTGCGGCGTCCGGACCTCACCATCGCCACCGAGGACCACAACGTCCCCACCGTCGACTGGGACAAGCCGATCGCCGACCCGGTCTCGCGCACGCAGGTCGAGACCCTGCGTCGCAACGCCGAGGAGTTCGGCGTGCGCCTGCACTCGCTCGGTGACGTCGAGCAGGGCATCGTGCACATCATCGGTCCCCAGCTCGGCCTCACCCAGCCGGGGATGACGATCGTGTGCGGCGACTCGCACACCTCCACCCACGGAGCCTTCGGGGCGATCGCCTTCGGCATCGGCACCAGCGAGGTCGAGCACGTGCTGGCCACCCAGACTCTGATGCAGGCCAAGCCGAAGACGATGGCCGTCACCGTCAACGGGTCACTGCCCGCCGGTGTGACGGCCAAGGACCTGGTGCTGACGTTGATCGCCCACACCGGCACCGGCGGTGGCCAGGGCTACATCGTGGAGTACCGCGGGTCCGCCATCGAGGAGCTCTCGATGGAAGCGCGCATGACGATCTGCAACATGTCGATCGAGTGGGGCGCCAAGGCCGGGATGATCGCTCCCGACCAGACCACGTTCGACTACCTCGAGGGCCGCCCCGAGGCGCCGACCGGCGCGGACTGGGACGCCGCCGTCGCCCACTGGAAGACGCTGCTCACCGACGACGACGCCGTCTTCGACGAGGAGATCGTCCTCGATGCCGGCGAGATGGCGCCCTTCGTCACCTGGGGCACCAACCCCGGCCAGGGCGTGCCGCTGTCGGCGCGGGTCCCGAGCCCGCAGGACTTCGAGAGCGAGGGCGACCAGATCGCCGCCGAGAAGGCCTTGGAGTACATGGGCCTCGAGGCCGGCACGCCGATGCACCAGGTGTCGGTCGACACCGTGTTCGTCGGCTCGTGCACCAACGGTCGCATCGAGGACCTCCGAGCAGCGGCCGAGGTGGTCAAGGGGCGCCACGTGGCTCCCGGCACCAGGCTGCTCGTCGTGCCCGGCTCGTTCCGGGTGAGGTTGCAGGCCGAGGACGAAGGCCTCGACGTGGTCTTCAAGGAAGCCGGTGGTGAGTGGCGTGGAGCCGGCTGCTCGATGTGCCTGGGCATGAACCCCGACCAGCTCGAGCCCGGGGAGC
>JBDTXF010000315.1:0-4451 GCA_040006355.1 Nocardioidaceae bacterium
AGGCCCTTCAGCGCGGTGTCGATGATGACCTTCTCGGCCTTGCGCTTGAGCATCCCGATCATCGGGATGGCGATGTCCACGGCCAGCCGGTAGGTCACCTCGGTGCCGCCCTCACGGTGAGCGAGCACGTAGGCACCGTCCATCCCCTTGAGCATCTTGCCGTCGGCCAGGGTCCAGGTCACCGACTCATCGCCGTGCCAGACGTAGTGCAGGGTGTAGGTGTCCTTGATCGGACTGGCGTCCAGCTCGAAGTAGACCGCCTCGGGGCGGTCGCCGGCACCACGTCCCAGGACCACCGGCTCCGCCTTCTTCACGCCCTGGGCCCAGACCGGGTAGGAGCCGAAGTCGGAGATCACCGCCATCACCGACGCGGGATCGGCGGAGATCACGATGCTTGATGTGGTCTGTTCAGCCATCTGCCTGGTGCCCTTCCTCGAGAGCCGCACCTCGGTCGTGGCCCGGCCTCCGCGAGCGTAACCGATGACGCCCGCGATAGCGTCCGGGTGCGACGAACAGAACCGAGAGGGGGGCCACCACCGTGCGCGAGTTCGAGAGCCCCGCCACCTACGTCCTGCCACACCGCGGCAACCTCACCGACGACGTCGTGCGGAACGGCACCGAGCACCCCGACACGGTCGCCTTCAGCGTCCGGAACGCCACCGGGTGGAGGGACGTCACCGCTGCCGCCTTCCTTGACGAGGTGCGCGCCGTCGCCGGTGGCCTGGCCGCCGCCGGAGTCGGCCTCGGCGACCGGGTGGGACTGCTGTCGCGGACCCGCTATGAGTGGACGCTCCTGGACTACGCGATCTGGTTCGCCGGCGCCGTCAGCGTCCCCGTCTATGAGACGTCGTCGGCCGAGCAGCTGCGCTGGGTGCTCGCCGACTCCGGTGCCGCCGCCCTGGTCGTCGAGGCCGACGCGCACCTGACCCGGCTCGAGGAGGTGCGCGCGGACCTGACGGACCTCCGGCACGTGTGGTGCCTGGACGACGGTGCGGTGGCCGACCTGACCGCGGCGGGTCGCGACTACCCCGAGGACGACCTCGAGGGACGGCGTACGACGGCGGGGCCGGACTCCCTGGCCACCTTGATCTACACCTCGGGCACCACCGGGCGCCCGAAGGGCTGCATGCTCAGCCACGGCAACTTCATGTTCGAGCTCGGCGTCGCCGTCGAGGAGCTCGAGGAGCTCTTCGACCGCGAGGACGCCGCCACCTTGCTCGTGCTTCCGCTGGCCCACGTCTTCGCGCGCGTCGTCTCCATCGGGGCCGTCCGCGCCCGGGTCCGGCTCGGCCACTCCCCCGGGGTGCTCGGGCTGGTGCGCGACATGGAGCAGTTCAAGCCGACGTTCCTGCTGGCCGTGCCACGGGTGTTCGAGAAGGTCTTCAACCGGGCGAGCCAGGAGGCCGCCGCCGATGGTCGGAGCGGAGTCTTCGACCGTGCCGCCGACGTGGCCATCGCCTACAGCCGCGCCCTCGACTCCGGCGGACCCGGACTGTGGGTGCGGACCCGGCACCGGCTCTTCGAGCGGCTCGTCTACGCCCGGCTCCGGGAGTCGTGGGGTGGCCGCTGTGCGTACGCCGTGTCCGGCGGAGCCCCGCTCGGTGAGCGACTCGGGCACTTCTACCGCGGCATCGGACTCACCATTCTCGAAGGCTACGGCCTCACCGAGACCACGGCGGCGGTCACCGTCAACCGCCCCGACGCGATGAAGATCGGCACCGTCGGACGGCCCCTCGGCGGCACGTCGGTCCGGGTCTCCGACGACGGCGAGCTGCTCGTGCGCGGCGGCCAGGTGCTGCACGGCTACTGGGGGGACCAGCAGGCCAGCGAGCAGGTCCTCGGCCCCGACGGCTGGCTGCGGACCGGGGACCTGGGCGAGATCGACGACGAGGGCTTCGTGCGGGTCACCGGCCGCAGGAAGGAGATCCTGGTGACGGCGGGCGGCAAGAACGTCGCCCCGACCGTGCTGGAGGACCGCATCCGGGCCCACCCGCTCGTCAGCCAGTGCATGGTGGTCGGTGACGGCCGGCCCTTCATCGCCGCCCTGGTCACCCTCGACGCCGACACGCTGGTGCCCTGGGCCGCTGCCCACGGACGCCCGGCCCAGGCGCCGGACCTGGTCGACGACCCCGACCTGCGCGCCGAGATCCAGGTCGCGGTCGACGACGCCAACAAGGCTGTGTCCCAGGCCGAGGCGGTCCGTAGGTTCGTCCTCCTTCCGGTGGACTGGAGCGAGGAGGACGGGCTGATCACACCCAGCCTCAAGGTCAAGCGCAGCGTCGTGATGAGCCGCTTCCGGCACGAGGTCGAGGACCTCTACGCCCGCTGACGGCATCCGGCCAACCGGACCAATTCCCCCATTCGCCAGACGCGGCTGTCTGTAGTGGTCAACCCTTTACCTACGGCTGCAGTCAGCCTTCCTGGGAGAGCGTCACCTGCGTGGTGCGCAGACCGCCCTCCCTCGGCGCGCACGCACACTGAGGACAACGCATGGGACGCAGGACAGTTCTGTTGATCGTCGCGGCGCTGATCGCGGCGCTCGGCACCGGCATGGTGTTCCTCTATGTCCGGGGGGCCGACAACCGGGCCGAGGCCAGCCAGCAGCCGGTCCAGGTCCTGAAGGCCGTGACCAGGATCGACCAGGGCGAGAAGATCTCGGAAGCGCAAGCAGCGGGAAAGATCCAGCTCGGCACCGTCCCGCGCATGCAGGTGCTCACCGGAGCGGTCAACTCGATCGCCGGGCTCGGTGACGAGGTCGCGCTCTCGACGATCTACCCGAACGAGCAGATCGTCTCCGCCAAGTTCGGGGCCGTCGGCGCCACGTCGAACCTCAGCATCCCGAACGGCAACATCGCGATCTCGGTGACCCTGACCGACACCGGGCGGGTGGCCGGCTTCGTGTCCCCCGGCAACAATGTGGCGATCTTCTCCGGCAGCGCCGGCGCCGCCGGAGCCGCAGACAGCACCCGGCTGCTGCTGGCCAAGGTGCAGGTGATCGCGGTCGGGGCGACCACCACCGTCTCCAAGACGACCACTGACGCTGCCGGGGCCGCGACCACCGAGCAGCTGCCCAAGACGCTGTTCACACTCTCGGTCGATCAGCACCAGGCCGAGCAGGTGATCTTCGCCTCGACGCACGGCGACCTGACCTTCGGCCTGCTCAACGACAAGTCGAAGGTCACCCCCGGTCCAGGCGTCTCCGCCACGAACCTCTTCAAGTGAGCCCCCATGCCCATCATCGTTGAGAACAACGCCAGCAGCGCCGATCTCTTCCTGTCGGTCACCGGCCCCGGCAGTCGCGTGGTGCCCAACCTCGAGGAGCTCAAGCGCACGCTGTCGGAGACCCCGGACGAGTTCGCCATCGTGATCGGTCCGGCCGTCGACCTCGAGGCGGCTGCCGCTCTCGCGGACACGCTGCGGATCACCCGGCCGTCGGTGAGCGTCATGCTCATCCGCCGGCGTGTCGACACCAGCGTGCTCGCCGAGGCGCTGCGCTCGGGAATGCGCGAGGTGGTCGACGAGCGCGACCTCACCGGGCTCGGGGCTGCCGTGGGACGGGCCTCGGAGACCTGGCACGCACTGAACGGCGGCGCGGCAGGGCACGCGGACGCCAGCCTCGGCCAGCTGATCACGGTCTTCTCGCCCAAGGGCGGGGTCGGCAAGACGACGATCGCGGTCAACCTGGCCGTCGCACTGAGCGACGAGGGCCAGCACCGGGTGTGCCTGGTCGACCTGGACCTCGCGTTCGGTGACGTCGCCATCACCTTGCAGCTCTTCCCCGCGCGCACGATCGCGGACGCCGTACAGCTGGAGAGCGGGCTCGACTTCACGGTCCTGGAGCCGCTGCTGACCGAGTATCGCGACCAGGTCTTCGCCCTCGTCGCGCCGGTGCAGCCGGACGCGAAGGACACGATCCCCGCCGCGCTGGTGGGGCGGATCCTGGTCCTGCTCAAGCGGAGCTTCGACTACGTCGTGGTGGACACGGCGCCGGCGTTCGACGAGTACGTCCTGCAGGCGGTCGACGAGACCGACGCGATGCTGCTGGTCGCCACGCTCGACGTGCCCACCCTGAAGAACGTGAAGATCGCGGTCGAGACCCTCGACCTGCTGAACTTCCCCAAGTCCAAGCGCTACCTGGTCCTCAACCACGCGGACGACAAGGTGGGGCTGACCCAGGACAAGGTGGAGAGCACCCTCGGCATGACCGTCGCCGCTGCCATCCCCACCTCCCACCAGGTCGCGCACGCCACGAACTCGGGTGAGCCGATCATCCTGGCCCAGCCCAGGCACGCGGTGTGCCAGGCGATCAGGAGGCTGGCCGCCACGGTCGCCATGGCGCCCACGTCCCATCTCGCTGTCGCCGCTTCCCCCGACGAGCAAGGTGCCGGTCAGCGGCGCTCCCTCCTCCGACGAATCGGTAGGTGACCATGACCAGCCTCGCCGAACGTCTC
>JBDTXF010000316.1:0-4444 GCA_040006355.1 Nocardioidaceae bacterium
ATGGACGGCAGCAAGGCCTTCGTCGCCACCGCCGCGGACCAAAAGTCTCTGATGGCCTTCGCCTCCAACGCCATGATCGGCACCAGCCTCTTCGGCGCCATCGCCGTCGCCCGTGAGTACGGGCACCACACGGTCGTGCCGATGTTCCTGACCTCCCCCAACCGCACCCGAGCGGTGCTCGCCCAGTTGATTGCGGTGCTGATGGGTGGGGCCGTGCTGGCCTTCCTCGGACAGGCGCTGGTGGTCGTCGGGGTCGCCCTGGCGTTGCCGAGCACCGGCTACAGCTTCCTGGTCCCGGCCGGTGACCTGGTCCGAATCTTCGTGACGACGACGCTCGCGGGGGCGATCGGTGCCAGCCTCGGGGCAGGGCTGGGTGCCCTCATCCGCAACATCGGTGGTGCCGTCACCACCGCGATCCTGGTGCTCTTCGTGATCCCACCGCTCGTGGTCCAGGCGTTCACCGATGCCGCGTCGTGGATCCCGCAGTCCCTGTTCGCCGTCATCTCCGGGGTCAGCCCCGACGTGAGCCTGTGGGCCGCCCTGCTGGCCATCGGCGCCTGGGCGGTCGTCCCCGCTGCCGCCGGAATCGTGGCAGTCCAGCGACGAGACGTCGTGTGAGGCACCCACCCACACCGACGAACAAGGAGCATCTGTGATGCGCGTGCACACGAATCCCCAGCCAGCCGTGGGCCAGACAT
The DNA here is from genome assembly GCA_040006355.1 of Nocardioidaceae bacterium. Lineage (GTDB taxonomy): Bacteria > Actinomycetota > Actinomycetes > Propionibacteriales > Nocardioidaceae > Nocardioides_B. Next base: position 699 of record JBDTXF010000316.1, read on the forward strand.
CCGTGACAGCGACCGATGACGGCGCCGAGAACCGGGGCGTGCTCCTGCAGACGATGTGGGCAGACAAGCGGCTGGCCTGGTGCGTCGCGATCCTCGCTGCCGTCGTCTACGCCTTGATCGCCAGCTGGTGGACACCGCGTGGACCGATGTCCGCATTCGAGGGGCTGGCCGCGATGGGTCTGGGGCTGCTGGTCGGGCTGGTCGCCGGGGTGTTGCTCCGCACCCGATGGGCCATGCTCGTCGCTCCACTCACCTTTGCCGTGGTGTTCGAGCTGGCGCGGATCGGGCTCTCGGGGCCGACCGTGGATGGGATCCACCTGGGCAGCACCTACGGCATCATCGCGTTCGCGCTCGGCCGCGGGCTACACGGTCTGCTGACCCTCCTGCCGATGATGCTGGGCGCAGCACTCGGTGCCGCTTGGACGCGGCGTTGGCTCTCGAATGCCCGCCCGCAGCGGGGTTTTCTGAGCGGGCTGGGTCTGTGGCTGCGCCGCGGTGTCGCCGTCGTCACCGCCGTGGCACTGGTGGCTCTCGCTGCCCTCGTCGCCCGCCCCGCCGGTACCGACCCCATCGTCGATTCCAACGGTCACACGGTCGCCGGCAGCATCGCCGAGCTGACCCGAGTCGAGATGGGCGGTCACGACCTCGCGTTGATGATCCGCGGGCGCAGCACCAAGAACCCCGTGCTGCTGTTCCTGGCCGGGGGACCCGGCGGCAGCGAACTGGGCGCGATGCGACGCCACAGCCAGGCGCTCGAGGACGACTTCGTCGTCGTCACGCTCGACCAGCGTGGCGCCGGCAAGTCCTACGACCAGCTCGACCCCACCTCGACCCTGACCCTCGACCGGGCCGTCGCTGACACCATCGAGGTCACGAACTACCTACGGGACCGCTTCGGTCACGACAAGGTCTACCTGGTCGGCCAGTCCTGGGGCAGCATCCTCGGCGTCCTCGCCGCCCAACGCCACCCAGAGCTGTTCTCGGCCTTCATCGGCGTCGGCCAGATCGTCGACCCCGCCGAGACAGACCGGGTCTACTACCGCGACACGCTCGCCTGGGCCCGCGAGAGCGGCAACAGCGAGTTGGTGAACACGCTGACCAAAAGCGGACCGCCGCCGTACACCAGCGTGCTCGACTACGAACCGACATTGTCCCACGAGCACGAGGTCTACCCCTACGGCCGCGCCGGGAACTCCGAGGGCGCCGGGGCGATGGGCGAGAACATCTTCGTGCGCGAGTACACCCTGCTCGATCAGCTCCACATCTTCGGCGGGTTCATGGACACCTTCTCGGTGCTCTACCCGCAGATCCAGGACATCGACTTCCGCGCCCAGGCCACCCGCCTCGACGTGCCGGTGTATCTCGCTGAGGGAGCCCACGAGACACCCGGGCGCGCCGCTCCGGCACAGCAGTGGTTCGACCTCCTCGACGCACCGAGCAAGAAGCTCGTCACCTTCGACACCTCCGGACACCGCCCCCTGTGGGAGCAACCCGCCCAGTTCCACGACCTGATGACCACGGTGGCGGCCGAGACCACACCGAACCAATGATCACCCACTCGTTCATGGATCGTCCCGGAACGGCCGACCACGAGTGAGAACTGAATCGAGGAGGAGTCCACGGACCACGCCCTCGCAGTTCGCCTGCACCATGGCGGTGCCCATGGGTCACCGGTAGCCAACCCTTTTCGGGACTCGTCGCTTGCCTGAGCTGATGATCACCGTGTCCCACGGGGCCGAGAGGCCCCAGGTGGGCACGGAGCACCCAGCTTTAGATAGTGTTACTATCGGATAGTGAAGATATCCGAATTGGCGCAGCGCACTGGCGTCGCCTTGTCGACCCTGAAGTACTACCAGAGGGAGGGCCTCGTTCCCAGGGGCGTGCATCGGAACGCCAACCAGGTCGACTACGACGAGACGCACGTCCAGCGGCTGCGGTTGATCCGTGCGCTGCTCGAGGTTGGGGGCCTGTCCATGGCGTCAGCGAAGGAGGTGCTGCGCACTCTCGACGACGTCGCTGCACCCTTGGCCGAGACGTTCGAGATCGCGCAGGCCGCGCTCGCCCGTAGACGGTCGTCCAGCGTGGCCTCAGCCACGTTGACCGCAGCCCGGTCACGCGTCCAACACCTTGCCCAATCGCGCGGCTGGTGCATCTCGGATGAGAACCCCGGGCTCGACGTCGCGGCAGAAGCAATCGAGGGAATGCTCGCGATCAACCACGAGCCCTCACCCGAGTATCTCGACGCCTACGCCGACGCCGCACAAGCCGCCGCACGCGCGGACCTCCAGGCCCTCTCGCTGCTCTCGGAACAGGACCAGATCGCCGAGCTCATGGTCGTGGGCACCGTGCTCGGTGACCCGTTGTTCGCCGGCCTGCGACGCCTCGCACAGCAAGACGCCACCACGGAAATCTCTTCCATCACCACGACACCTCAGGAGCCACCATCATGAGCACAACCGGCACCCACATCGTCCTCGGCGGCAACGGCGCAACCGGACGGGAAACCCTTAGAGCATTGCGTGATCGTGGCATCGACGCCCTCTCCCTGGGTCGTACCCCCTCCCGGGATCCCGACACTTCATCAGTCATCGCCGATCTGATGGATTCCCACGCCACCGAAGAGGCACTCCACAGCGCCAGCGTTGCCTACCTCACCGCCGGACTGCCCTACTCCGCCGGCGAATGGGAGACCAAGTGGCTGAAGATGCTTCAGAACACCATCAGCGCCTGCCTTGTCAACGACACACTCCTGGTCTACCTCGACAACATCTCCGCCTATGGTCGCGTCAGGGGTCCCATGACGGAGACAAGCCAGATCAACCCGGTCAGCCGCATAGGGCAAGCGCATGCCACCGCCCTCGCGACGCTTGATGAGGCCGCGCGCTCGCGCGGACTCGTGCACGCCGTGGGACGCAGCGCAGACTTCTACGGCCCCGGAGCGAGCACCAGTGTGTTCAACACCTTTTCCCTGGACAAGGTCGCAGCTGGGAAGATGCCCACGTGGTTCTTCGACGCCACCCAACCCCATTCCCTGACCTACACACCCGACATCGGCGACGCTTTGGTGATCCTCGGCACGGATCCGCGCGCCCGCGGACGCGCGTGGCACCTCCCCACCGCTAGCCCAGCCCTCACCGGCGAGGAATACATGAGCATCACCACCGCGAGCGCCGGTCGCCACCACACGATGAGCCCACTCACCATGAGAATCGGCGGACTGTTCAACAGCTCCGCGCGCGAAACCCTCAAGATGGCCTACCACTACACCGACCCCTACCTGTTCGACTCCACCAAGTTCCAGACAACCTTCGCGATGACCCCCACCCCCTACAAGAAGGGCATCGCCGCCACAATGGCAGTGATCGCTGGTGGCCACACATGACCACGCCCGCGCACGTGCTGCACCACATTGGGCTGATCGTCGGTGGCCGACCCGGGCCGGCGCCAAGCTCGCCGTCGGGGCCTGGATCGAGGACCGCCACAACGGGCGTCGCCGGCGCTCCTCGATTGGCCAGATGAGCCCGTGGCGTTCGAGGTGCAACATTGCAACCAGACCGCGGCAGATCAAGAGGCCGCATGAACCCGTGTCCACCGTCCGGGTCAAGGCCATCCGGTGGTCGTGGGCGGCTGCTACGCGGGGCTCGCTTCGTCGGCGAACTCGCAGAACGCGTCGTAGGCGCGTGGGCCGTAGATCGTGGCGGGTCCGCCCTTCATCAAGAAGGTGACGCCGATGGCCTCGGCTGCTT
>JBDTXF010000317.1:0-4435 GCA_040006355.1 Nocardioidaceae bacterium
ATCAGGTCGGCGGCGTGGTCACGGGACCGCGCGAGCCCGCGACGGACCAGCTCGGCGTCCAGGCGCAGACGACGGGGCATCTGGCGGGTCGACGCAGCTCAGGCGGACGTCGGCTGTGCGAGAGCATCGCTCAGCCGGTCGTGCGCGGACTCGAACACCGCGACGTGCGCCGCGGGCGGCAGGCCGTCGAGACCGTCGAGGGACGCCAGCACCGCGTCGACGGTCGGGTGCCCGGTGCCGACGGGGGATGCGTCCAGGTGCGGGAGGGGACGCGGGTCGGTCGGCCGTTCGCTCACGGGGTCCCTCTCGGGTGCTCGGCGGATGATCGAGTCGATGATCGGGCGGATGATCGGGCGGATGATCGGGTGGGCGCCCAGGTGCGGGCTCTGCGGTGCCGGGCGGGACAGGTCAGTCGACGGCCGGTCTGTCACACGCTACCTCCGGAGCCCTCCGCAGGACGCAGTCGTGACACGTCAGGCGCGTCTCCCGTCGTGTCGAGGTGCTGCCAGCCGGCCACGGCCACCACCCGCCACCAGCCGTCGGGGTCCCCTTCGCCCTCGACGCAGAGCGTCCCGTCCCGCACCTGGGCGCGCCAGCCGTCCGACTCCGCGGCGCCTCCCTCGACCTCGACCTGAGGTTGAGGCTTGCCCAGAGCAGCCAGGTCTGCGGCGACGTAGGTCGGGCGCACCTCGGGTGCCGCACCGACCAGCGTCCGCGCGTCGGTGACGCCGGTCATCACCAGCAGAGAGTCGTAGCCCACCTTGCGGGCACCCTCGATGTCGGTGTCGAGCCGGTCCCCCACGACCAGCGGCCGATGGCCGCCGACGCGTCGCAGCGTCTCCTCGAACAGCGGGGACTCGGGCTTCCCGGCCACCACCGGCTCCCGCTCGGCGAAGCGGGCCACCACGTCCACGAGCGCGCCGTTGCCGGGGCCCGGGCCGTGCGGCGTGGGCACGGTCAGGTCGGTGTTGGACGCCACCCAGGGCAGCCCGCCCCGGACCAGGATCGCGCCGGCGATCACGGTCCCCCACCGCAGGTCGGCGGAGAACCCGGACACCACGGCCACCGGATCGTCGTCGGGGTCCTGGGTCGAGCGCAGGCCACGCTCGTCCAGGGCGACCTCCAGGCCACGGCCGCCGATGGTGAAGACCGCGGACCCCTTCTCGAAGCGGTCGCCGAGCAGCCGCGCCGCGGCCTGCGCGGAGGTGACCACGTCCTCGTCGGCGACCGTGACGCCGAGGTCACGCAGGTGCTGGGCCACCGCGTCCGGCGTGCGGGACGCGTTGTTGGTGACATAGGCCAGTCGCTGCCCGGCCGCTCGCGCCGCCTCGAGGTGGCCGGGCGCGCCGGGGACCGCCTCGGGCCCGACGTAGACCACACCGTCGAGGTCGAGCATCGCGAGGTCGTAGGCGTGCCACAGCGGATCCTTGCTGGCGGTCAGGCTGGCGGTCGACACGGGTGCACCTGGGCTTCGTCTCGGGGGGTTGCGGCCTCGTACGATGCCCGGATGGTCTCCGCGCGTCGTCCGTTCACCCTGCGTCCGTTCCGGGGACTGCGGTTCGACCCCTCGACGGTGGGCGATCTCGGCACCGTCATCTCGCCGCCGTACGACGTGCTCGACGCCGAGACGGTGCGCGATCTCGAGGCCGCGAACCGCCGGAACATCGTCCGGCTGATTCTGTCACGGCGCTTCGAGCGGCCCTATCTCGCGGTCCGCCACCGGTTGCACATGTGGCGCGAGAAGTCCTACCTGCGCGCCGACGACGTGCCGGCGCTGTACCTCTATGAGTACGTCGTGGACGGGGTGAGGGTCCGGGGGCTGATCGGTCTGGTGGGTCTGCGTGCCGAGGCCGAGCGGGTGATCCTGCCGCACGAGGACGTGATGCCCGGTCCGGTCGACGACCGCACGGTCCTGATGCGCACCACAGAGACCAACCTGGAGCCGATCCTCCTGGTCCACGAGGGCACCAGCCGGCTGCGCAGCCTGATCGACGATGCCGCAGGCGGGCCGCCGATCGCGGACTTCCTCGCCCTCGACGGCAGCCGGCACCGCCTGTGGGCGGTCACCGACCGGGGCTGCCTGGACGCCATCGCCGAGGAGCTGTCCGGCAGCCAGGCGCTGATCGCCGACGGCCACCACCGCTACGCCGCCTATCTGCGGCTCCAGCAGGATCTCCGCGACCCGGCGGCGGCCGACGGTGCCTCCCCGTGGGACCACGGGCTGGCGATGCTGGTGGACCAGGCCGACTATCCCCTGCACATCGGACCGATCCACCGTTCCGTCGCCGCACTGACGATGTCGGACCTGCAGGAGCTCTCCGAGGACCGACAGGACACCTTCCGCAGCCTGCCGGACCGGGAGGCGGCCTTCGCGGCCCTCGCGCGTCGATCCGAGGACCCCGGCGGCGCGTCCTTCGTGGTCTCGGACGGGCGTGCCTGGGCGGTGCTGCGCACGCCCCGGACCAGCCCGGTGGACGCAGCCGTCCTGCACGAGGTGCTGTTCCCCGCCTGGGGCGTCGCGGAGGAGCAGGTCGGCTACCACCACAGCCTCGACCAGGCTCTGCACACGACCGCGCGTCAGCCGGGCCTGGTGGTCGCCGTGCAGCCACCGACCCTCGGCGAGGTCATGGAGACGTCCGCGCTCGGCGTGCGGATGCCGCGCAAGTCCACGTCGTTCACCCCCAAGCCGCGGATGGGGGTGGTGATGCGGGACCTTCACGACAGCTGAGCGATCCCGGCGCTCCCCTCACGTCGCACCCGGCTCGTCCTCGGCCCCGGGGTCGGCCGCCCGACCCCGCCGCGCTGTCAGCACCTCGATCTCCAGCCTGGTCGAGGAACCGTCCCCGGACCGGAAGTAGCGTCTGCGCAGGGCGCCGGTGACCTCCACGGGGTCGCCCACCGCCCAGCTGCTCACGGTCCGGCGGCTGCGGGCGGTCCACGCCGCGCAGTCCACCCAGTCGACGCTCTGGCTCGACCCGGCCGTCATCGCGGTCCTGGCGCGCGGGATCGACATCCGGAACGTCGTGATGCTCACTCCACTGGGGAGCTCACGCTGCACCGGCTCCGAGGACACCCGACCGCGCAGCTCCACCGTGTTGTCCCCGGGCTCACCCCTCAAGGCCGGTCGCCGGCTGCCGGTCGTCCTGCCGGTCGTGCTGCCCGTCGTCCTGCCGGTCATCTGACCACCTCCGCGCCCAGCCTCGCCGAGGACCCGGCCGCCTCGGCAACGGATCGACGGGCTGGTGGAACAGCCGGGGTCGAGCGCACCTGTGGACGGAGCTCAGTCCTGAGTGGACCGGCTCCTTGCCGCCCGCTCGAGCTCGACCGTGCGCTCCTCCGCGTCGGTGATCTCATCACCGTCCACGGCGACGGTGCGGTGGAACCACTCGAGGGCGTCCTCCGCCCGGCCGGCGGCCAGCAGGGTGTCGGCATAGGCGTAGCGGAGTCGCACCACCCAGTCGGCGCGTGACTGCGACCGCAGCGGTGCGTTCTCCAACGTCCGCAACGCCGCGTCGAGCTCGCCGAGGTCGCGGCGAGCACCCGCCTCGACGATCGTCATCTCGGCCTTGAGCTCCGGCTCGAAGCCGGCGACCGCAGGGTTCCGCGCCAGCGCGAGTGCCCGGTCCGGACGCCCGAGGGCACGCTCGCAGTCAGCCATCACCGCGAGGTAGTCCTGGGAGCCGTTCATCCGCTTGGCCGCTCGCAGCTCGGAGAGCGCCTCCGCGAACTCGCCGGCGGCGTACGCCGCCTCGCCGCAGGCCTCCCGCACGACAGCGATCCTCGCGGCCCGGCCCCGTGCCGCCAGGGTGTGCAGGTAGGCGGTGGCCGGATCGGTGTCCATCAGCATCCCGGCAGCCACCAGATGGCGGGCCACCCGCGCGGCCAGCTTCTCGGGCATCCCGCGCAGCTGCTGGGACACCGAGCGGTCCAGCTCCTTGCCGGTGATCGACTCATCGATCGGTGGGCCGTCGTACCTCGCCTGGTCTGCCGAGCGAGTGGCCTCGTCGGTGGCCCGACCCCGTCGGTCGTCGCGTCGGTCGACAGGCCGTCCATCACGTTGGTCGTCGCGTCGGCCGTCCTTCCGCTGCCCGCCGCGGTCCGTGCCACCCGTGCCACCGGTGCCGCGCGCCTCACCTCGCGCCCGCGAGAACGGCGGGTCCTCCGCAGCGCCACTCGAGCGACGCCCGGCGCCGGCCGGCTTGCCCCCGCGGCCACCGGACCCCTGGCCCGCACCGCCGCGGCTACCCGATGCGTCCCGTGACTCAGAACCGCGACGTCGTCCGGACGGTCGACCTTCGTTGGCCATGGAGCTTCTCCCTCAAAGGATCAGATGCGTGTTAAACACGTAGAGGCCACCCTGTGGGTGGCCTCTACGGAAGAAATGTCCGGCGACGTCCTACTCTCCCACAACCTCCCGGTTGCAGTACCATCGGCG
>JBDTXF010000318.1:0-4431 GCA_040006355.1 Nocardioidaceae bacterium
GCTCGCTGGACAACCCGTTCAACCCGGTCTCGCTGGCGCTGGGCGCCGAGGGCACGTTCGTGGCCCGCACCGTGGACTCCGACCGCAAGCACCTCACCTCGGTGCTCTCGGCAGCCGCCGCGCACCGCGGCACCTCGCTGGTGGAGATCTACCAGAACTGCCCGATCTTCAACGACGGAGCGTTCGACGCCATCAAGGACCACGAGACGAAGGCCGACGCGATCATCCCGCTCGTGCACGGCGAGCAGATCCGGTTCGGCAGCCAGGGCCAGCTCGGCGTGGTCCGCGACCAGGTCACCGGCGGGGTGAAGGTCGAGGAGTTCCCGTCCGACGCCGACGTCCTCGTCCACGACGCGCACGCTCCCGACCCCACGACGGCCTTCGCGATCTCCCGGCTCACCGATGCCGGCATCCTCTCGCACGCGCCGGTCGGCATCTTCCGACAGGTCGAGGCCGCGACGTACGACGACCTGGCCCGCGAGCAGATCGTCACCGCCAGCCAGGGCACCCCCGACAAGGCACACGCCCTCGCCGGCCTGCTCTCCTCCGGCGACACCTGGAACGTCCTGTAGGGACCGGCTCCCCCTGCCCCTCCCTCCTATCACCCCCTTAACCGCATAGTCCGTGTGTGGGGGCAGGCCACCCGCGGATAGTGGTCGGAGGCGTCCGGTCAGTGGTGAACCGGGGCTTGACCCATGACGGGTGACGTAGGGTGAGGCTGTGACAGAGACGCGCCGCGGAGTGCTGCTCGGCCTGGCGGCGTGGACCATGTGGGGGTTCTTCCCGCTCTACTGGCCGCTGCTCGAGCCGGCCGGCGCCGTCGAGATCCTGGCGCACCGGATCTTCTGGTCGATGATCGTGATGCTGGTGGTCGTGCTCGCGCTGCGCAGGCGCGCCAGCCTCCGCGCGACCTTCGCCGTACGGCGCACCCGGTGGCTGCTGGCCGTCGCCTCGGTGCTGATCACGATCAACTGGGGCACCTACATCTGGGGCGTCAACCACCACCACGTGGTGGAGACCTCCCTGGGCTACTTCATCAACCCGCTGGTCAGCGTGCTGATGGGCGTGCTCCTGCTCGGCGAGCGGATGCGACCCCTGCAGTGGGTGGCGCTCGGCATCGCCGGCCTGGGCGTCGTCGCCCTGACCGTCGAGTACGGCCGCCCGCCGTGGGTGGCGCTGATCTTGGCGTTCTCGTTCGGCAGCTACGGCCTGGCGAAGAAGAAGGCGAACGCCGGGGCCGTCGAGAGCCTGGTCATCGAGACCGTGGTGATCTCCCCCGTCGCGTTCGGCTACCTGGTCTTCCTGACCGCCACCGGCGCCTCGACGATCGGCAACCTCGACCCGCTCCACGTCGTCCTGGTGATGGGCACGGCGGTGATCACCGTCGTCCCGCTGCTCTGCTTCGGCGGCGCCGCCACCCGGATCCCGCTGAGCACGCTCGGCCTGATGCAGTACCTCACCCCGACCGTGCAGTTCGTGCTCGGCCTGGTGGTGTTCCACGAGGCGATGCCGCCGCTGCGCCTCGCGGGGTTCGCGGTCATCTGGCTTGCGCTCGCGGTGTTCACCTTCGAGACCCTGCACAACCGGCACCAGCAGCTCCGCACCCGGGCCGCCGAGGCCGTCCCGGCCTAGTCTGGCGGCATGCCCCCGCCCAGCACCGAGCCGGTCGACGTCCACGCCCCGGCACTGCACGGTCCGGTGATGATGAACCAGGACTGGCGCGACCTGACCTTCGTGCACTGGGCGGTCGAGCCCGAGCGGGTGCGCAGGTTCATGCCGCCGGGGGTCCGGCCCGACGTGCTCGACGGTGCGACGTACGTCGGCCTGGTGCCGTTCCGGATGGTCGACGCCGGCGTCGCGCGCGGACCCGGGGTGCCCTGGGCCGGCAGCTTCCTGGAGACCAACGTGCGGCTCTACTCCGTCGACGCGACGGGACGACGCGGCATCGTCTTCCTCAGCCTGGACACCGACCGGTCCGTGGTGGTGGCAGGAGCCCGCGGCGCGTTCGGGCTGCCCTACCGCTGGGCGCGGATGAGGTACGACGTCCGGGCGGACGTCCACACCTACGACTCCCGGCTGCGACGTCTCGGCCCACGGGCGGCAAGCCGGGTCGACGTGCGCGTCGGCGGTGCGCGCCCGAGCACGCCGCTCGATGACTTCCTCAGCGCGCGCTGGGGCCTGCACGTGCACTGGTGGGGACGGACGCTCTACGTGCCCAACACCCACGGACCGTGGCCGCTGCGCGAGGCCGCGCTGACGGTCCTCGACGACGACGGCCTGCTCGCGTCCGTCGGGCTCGGCGAGCTCGCCGGCCGCGCACCGGACCAGGTGGCGTTCAGCGAAGGGGTGCACACGGAGTTCGGCTTCCCCACCGATGCCCGCCGGCCGCGCCGCTGAAGGTCGGTGCGCTGCGGGGCAGTCCGCCGGGCGGGTCCATGCTGGAGCCTGACCCGTCCCGCCCCCGGAGGAGAGAGCACCCGTGTCGTCCACCTCGATGTCGCTGGACCACCTGGTCACCTGGGCCCTGAAGGGCGGCCCGGCCCCGGTGGGCCTCACCGAGGACTCGGCCGAGCGGATCGCGGCGTCGCACGAGCACCTCCGGATGGCAGGTCGCTCCGGTGCCGTCTACGGCCTCACCACCGGTGTCGGGGCGCTGCGCAACGTGCCGACCGACATCACTCCCAGCGACGGCACGTCGCACGCGCTGCGACTCTGGCGCAGCCACGCGACCGGCTTCGGCGCGACCTACGACGACCCGACCGCGCTCGCCGCGATGGCGATCCGGCTGCACCAGATCACCAGCGGGCGGTCCGGGGTCTCCTCCGAGCTCGCGTCGTCCCTGGGGGCGGCTGTGGCCTCCGGCGCGGTGCCCGACCTGCACCGCTTCGGCTCGATCGGCACCGGTGACCTGGTCCCCCTCGCCGAGCTGGGGCTGACCCTGGTCGGCGAGCGCCCATGGCGCTCCGGGTCCGCACCGGTCGCCGGCGTCGACGACGGCGACGCCCTGCCGTTCATGTCCAGCAACGCCCTGACGCTGGCCACGGCGGCACTCGTGCACCGGCGGCTCGCCCGGCTCTCCGACGCCGCGGAGCGGGTCACCGCACTGTCGGCGTCGGCGCTGCGGGCCTCGGTGCAGGCCTACGACCCCCGGGTGCATGCTGGGCGTCCGGACGCGTCGCAGCAGGGAGTCGCCCGCCGCTTGATGGCGCTGCTCGAGCCCGTGGCCTGGGTGCCGGCACGCGTCCAGGACCCCTTCGGGCTGCGCACGGTGCCGCAGGTGCACGCGCCCTTCCTCGACGCGCTGCACACCACCGAGCAGGCGGTGCTCGTCGAGGTCGACGACTCGACCGAGAACCCTCTCGTGGTGGCCGACGGGACCCCGCTGCACCACGGCGGCTTCGTCACAGCCCGGCTCTCGGCCACCCTCGACGCACTGCGCCAGGCGACCTACCCGGTGATCGCCCTGTCGGCGGCGCGGCTCTCGGCGCTGATCAACCCCTCGCTGTCGGGCCTGCCCGCGTTCCTGGCCTCCGGGCCGGCCGGCAGCTCGGGGGTGATGATCTTGGAGTACCTCGCCCAGGACGCGCTGGCCCGTGCCCGGATCATGACCACGCCGGTCTCCACCGGGCACGCGGTCGTCTCACTCGGCCTCGAGGAGCACGCGAGCTTCTCCACCCAGGCCGTGTGGGCGTGCGAGGAGATGGGCGAGCTGGCCCCGGTGGTGCTCGGCTGCGAGCTGGTCGCCGCGGTGCGCGCCCTGCGCATGGACCCCGGGCGGATCCCCGGCGGCCCGCTGCGCGGCGTGTACGACGCGGCGGCGGCCGTGCTCAGCGAGGAGCGCTCGGACCGGCCCTTCAACGACGACCTCGCCGCCGCCGTGCGCCTCGTCGAGGACGGGCTGCCCGCCTGAGGCGGGTGGGATCAGCCGAAGTCCAGCACGATCCGCCCGCGGCCCCCTCCGGCCTCGAGGAGGCGGTGCGCCTCGGCGGCCTCGCCGGCCGGGAGCACCCCGGCCATCCGGAGCGTGAGCGTGCCGTCGACGGCCTGGTCGGCGTAGGCACCTGCTCGATCCCTCCGGAGCTGTGGCGCACGCCTCATCCCGAGGTGACCACCCGGCGCCGGTCGGCGCCGGGCTCCGCACCCGGCTGACAGGTCGGGCACCACCAGGTGCGACGTCGGTCGGGGTCGTTGGGCACCTCGTGCACGACCCGGATCGGCGTCCCGCAGCGCAGGCACGGACGGCCCGCGCGACCCGCGACCCAGTGCTGCTCGCCGCGCCGGGTGTTGCCGGTGGTGACCTGGTAGGCACCGGGGGTCAGGGCGGAGGTGCGCAGCGCCCGGGCGGCGAGCCGCACCATCGCCGGCACATCGACCTCGCCGACCGGGGTCCACGGGCTGTGCCCGCGTAGGAAGCAGAGCTCGTTGCCCCAC
>JBDTXF010000319.1:0-4408 GCA_040006355.1 Nocardioidaceae bacterium
ATCGCCTCGTTCTACGCCGGCGCGATGAGCGAGGCCCGCGAGATCGAGCTCGCCGCGATCGTGGACCGCGTGGGCGCGTCGACGTACGTGCTGATCAGCCCGAACGACCCCGAGGGGATGCTCCGCCACACGCGAGAGTGCCGCGAGCGTGGCTACCCGTTCATCGCCGACCCCAGCCAGCAGCTGGCCTTCGGCGGCGGCGAGATGATCCGGGAGCTGATCGACGGGGCCACGATCCTGTTCAGCAACGAGTACGAGTCCGCCCTGATCGAGAAGAAGACCGGCTGGTCGGCCGCCGAGGTGCTCAGCCGGGTCGGCACCCAGGTGGTCACGCTGGGCGCCGAAGGTGTCCGGGTCGAGCGGGACGGCCTCGAGCCGATCGTGGTGCCCGCCGTCCCGGAGATCGCCAAGGTCGAGCCCACCGGGGTCGGCGACGCGTTCCGCGCCGGCTTCCTGGCGGCCCTGGAGTGGGACCTCTCGCTCGAGCGCGCTGCGCAGCTCGGCTGCCTGCTGGCGGTCTACGTCGTGGAGAAGGTCGGCACCCAGGAGTACACCCTGCACCAGGACGCGTTCGTCCGCCGGTTCGCCGACGCCTACGGCGAGGACGCGGCCGCCGAGATCGGCACCCACGTCAAGACGATCAACCCCTGAGACCCCCGAGACCCCGAGGCGGCCGGGTCAGAGCAGGCCGAGCCCCTTGAGGACCCGATCGGTCGCGTGCCCGTCCTCGAGGTGCCCGTACGTCGCCCGGAAGGTCGCATAGCGGTCGTCGTACGGCGCCGTGTCGAGCTTCATCAGCGCCTCGATCAGCTCGTCCTCGGTGAGCACCACCGGGCCCGGCGCCTGCGGCAGCAGGTCGAAGTAGAACCCTCGGATCTCGTCGCGGAACCGGTCGAGGTCGTAGGCGTAGAAGACGATCGGCTTGCCGGTCAGCACGTAGTCGAACATCACCGAGGAGTAGTCGGTGACCAGCACGTCGGCCGCGAGGTAGAGCTCGCGGACGTCGCGGTAGTCGGTCACGTCGAGCACGCCCGGGGCGATCTCGGCGTGCAGCCGCCCGCTCATCAGGTTGTGGGTGCGGGCGAGCACCCGGTGCCGGCGGCCGTCGGTGTCGAGCCGCTCGACCAGCGCACCGAGGTGCAGGTGCAGAGGCACGTCGATGGCGTCGTCTCGGTACTTCTCGTCGTCGCGCCAGGTCGGGGCGTAGAGCACGACCACCTCGTCGTCCTCGATCCCGAGCTCGGCGCGCACCGCCGCGCGGACCGCCGGCGCCCCGGGGCCGAGCAGCAGGTCGTTGCGCGGGTAGCCGGTCTCCCAGACCGGACCCTCGTATGCGAAGGCCTTGCGCAGCCGCGGCGTGCTCACGACGTTGGGGGACAGCAGCACGTCCCAGCGGGCGATGTCCTGGTCGAGGTAGGCCAGCCAGCCGGCCGGCACCAGCATCACGTCGTTGTGGATCCGCTTGAGCGGCGTGCCGTGCCAGGTCTGGAGGTACGTCGTCGCGGGCCCCTTGTCCCAGTCGACCTCGGTGTGGGTGTTGGCGATCACCAGGTCGGCCGTCTCGAGGGCCTCCCGGGCACCCGGCCCGTCGACGGGCACGGTGCGCACGTCGTCGGGGAACGCCCCCGCGTGCAGGGCGTCGAGCAGCCAGAGGTGCTCGAGGCCCGGCCGGTCGTGCAGCCGCTCGAAGATCGCCCGCGGGCTGTCGGAGAAGCGCCCGTTGAAGCTGTTGTAGACGATCCGCATCAGTGGGACCGCCGCACCACGAAGCGGGCGACGCCGTCGGCCGCGACGTCCTCGCCGAGATACTCCTGACCGCGCATCCGGCACCAGGCGGCGACGTCCGGTCGCGCGGCGGGGTCGTCGGCCACCACCGCCATCGACCCTCCCACCGCGAGGTCGTCGAGGTGGTTGGCCAGCCTGATGATCGGCAGGGGGCACAGCATGCCCCGGCAGTCGAGCTCCACGTCGGCGTCCACGCGCACAGGATGCCAGGTGACCTAGGCGGCTAGGGCCTGAGGTCGCCCAGCACGTCCGGGAGCACGGCCAGCAGCCGGTCCACGTCGCCCTCCGAGGTGTCCCGGCCCAGCGACACCCGGACGTTGCCGTGGGTGAGCGCCCCCATCGCCACCAGGACGTGCGACGGCTCGAGCGTGCTCGCCGTGCACGCCGAGCCGGACGCCACCGCGAACCCGCGCCGGTCGAGCTCGGTGACCAGGGCCTCCCCCTCGACGTACAGGCAGGAGAAGGCCACGACGTGCGGGAGCCGGTGCACGGGGTCGCCCACGAGGTCCACGTCGGGAAGGGCCGAGACGCCGGCCCGGATCCGGTCCACCAGCGCCCGCTGGCGCCCGCCGACCTCGGCACGCTCGGCGACGACCGCCTGCAGCGCGGCGGCGGACGCGAGCACGGCGGGGACGTTCTCGAAGCCGGAGGTGCGCGGGTCGATGCGGTCGTCGACGGGGAACGGCGCCCGCCACCGCGAGCCCTTCCGGACCAGCAGCACCCCGACGCCGGCCGGCCCGCCCCACCTGTGAGCGGAGGCCCCGGCGGCGCTCCACCCCGCCGGGAGGTCCGTGCGACCGGCCGCCGCCGAGGCGTCGACGAACAGCGGGACGCCCGCAGCCTCCGCCAGCCCGGCCGCCTCCGCGACCGGCTGCAGGGTGCCGACCTCCTGGTTCGCCAGCTGTACGGCGACCACGCCGGCCGGCCCACCGGCGAGGGCGGCGCGCAACGCAGCGAGGGAGATCCGGCCCAGGCCGTCGACCGGGACGCTCTCGAGGCTCCCCCCGAAGTGCCCGGCCCACCAGGTGCCTGCGGCAAGCACGGCGGAGTGCTCCACGGCCGAGTGCACCAGCCGGCCGCTCACCCGGCGGCGGCCCATCAGCAGCCCGAGGACCCCGAGGTGGACCGCCGCCGTGCCGGAACCGGTGAAGGTCACCTCGTCGGGGCGGGCGCCGAGCACGTCGGCCACCACCTCGCGCGCGTTGTCCAGCAGCAAGCGAGCGGTGCGACCCTGGCGGTGCAGCCGCAGCGGGTCCGCGAAGCCCTGCTCCAGGGCGTCCAGCAGAGTCTGGCGAGCCATCGGGTGCAGTGACTCGCTGGAGACCGTGTCCAGGTAGACCGACCCGGTCCACGGGGGCGGGTCCGTCTGGAATGTCACACCGGCGAAACTACGCCCGCCCTACCCGTCGATCGCCGTCGCCTCAGTAGTAACGTTCCTCCTGACCACCGAGTTCACCAGAGAGGGTCGTCCGTTGCGTCTGCACCTTCCCCCGCGCGTGCGCAGAGTCGCCATCCTCGGATCGGCTTCCCTCGGCATGCTGCTGCTGGGTGGCTGCTCCTCCTCGGAGCAGGACTCCATCAAGCGTCTGGCGCAGCCCGTGGGTGTGACGGACCGCACCTCGGCGATCCACAACCTCTGGATGGGCGCCTGGCTGGCCGCCATGGTCACCGGCGTCCTGGTCTGGGGACTCATCGCCTATGCGTGCGTGAAGTTCCGCCGTCGCCGCGACGACGAGATCCCGGTGCAGACCCGCTACAACCTGCCGATCGAGATCCTCTACACCGTCGCGCCGATCGTGATGGTGCTGGTCTTCTTCTACTTCACGGTGGTCACCCAGAACCACACGCTCGCCTCGGCCGACACGGTCAGCGGCAAGCCGGACCACACCGTCACAGTCGTCGGCCAGCAGTGGTCCTGGACGTTCAACTACGACAAGGACCAGGCCCTGGACGGGAAGACCACGGTCTACACGTCCGGCACCCCGGCCTACCGCCCGACGCTGGTGCTCCCGGTCGACAAGAGCGTGGAGATCAAGCTGCGCTCGGCCGACGTGATCCACTCCTTCTGGGTGCCGGCGTTCCTGTTCAAGATGGACGACATCCCGGGCCGCAACAACCACTTCAGCTTCACGCCCACCCGCAAGGGCACCTTCGTCGGCCGCTGCGCCGAGCTGTGCGGGGTCTACCACTCCCGGATGCTCTTCAAGGTCAAGGTCGTCGACGAGGCCGACTACGCGACGTACCTCCAGAAGCTCAAGACCGCGGGCAACATCGGCCCTCTGCTCGGCGGCTCGGAGATCACCAAGCAGGCGGGTCTCGGCGACAACAGCCAGATTGGAGACGGCCAGTGACCACCGCAGCCGAGGGGGGGACCACCCGGTTCCAGACGACGAGCAGCCCCCGCGCGACCACGATGGGCCAGCAGATCGTCAAGGTCCTCACCACCACGGACCACAAGACGATCGGCAAGCTCTACCTCGGCACGTCGTTCGCGTGGTTCCTGATCGCCGGCCTGATGGCGATGGTGATCCGCTCCGAGCTCGCGTTCCCGGGCCAGCAGATCGTCAACGACGACCTCTACAACCAGCTGTTCACGATGCACGGCACGATCATGCTGCTGCTG
>JBDTXF010000320.1:0-4403 GCA_040006355.1 Nocardioidaceae bacterium
GAGGTAGCGGTCGTGGATCGCGGCGTCGGCGTACTTCTGCGGGTCGAGCACCCAGACCAGCAGGTCGGCCAGCTTGACCAGCCGGTCCACCTCGACGTGGTGGGCGACCTCGGTGGAGTCGTGGTCCGGCAGGTCCAGGAGCACCAGGCCGTCCAGACCGCGGTCGCCGCGCGGCTCGTCGAGCAGGCTGTCGCGCAGCACCTGGTGCCGTTGGGGGACGCCGAGCCAGCCGAGCAGCTCCTCGGCACCCTCGGAGCCCCACACGCAGGCCATCGTCCACGAGGTGGTGGGCCGGCGTACGCCGGTGGCAGCGACCTCCAGACCGGTCAGCGCGTTGAAGGTCGAGGACTTCCCGGAGCCGGTCGCACCGGCCAGGGCCACGACCGTGTGGTCGCCCGAGAGCCGGAGCCGCGCTCCGGCGCGCTGCGAGACGTCCGCGGCCTCGTCGACCAGGTCGTCCGGAAGCCTCCCCCGCGCGCTGCGGACCGCCTCGTCGAGGCCGTCGATCCGGTCCACGACGTCACCGCCCCGCCCGACGGCCCTCCTGGCGCCCTGGAGGAGCCCGGAGAGCTGCGCGCTCATCCGGCCGCCCTGGGGCCGGACCGCTTCTCGGCGGCCCGCAGGTCGTCGATCCCACGCGACGCCTGCCGCAGTCGCTCCACGTCGGCGGCGTCGACCTCGAGCGCGTCCAGCACGCTGAGGTAGCGGGCCTGCTCGGCGTCCATCAGCTCGGTGACCCGCTTGCGCAGGTCCTTGCGCGCCAGGTCCGCCAGCCGGCGTACGGCCTGGTCGCCGAAGACCGCCTCCAGCAGCTTCTGGCCGAGCAGGGCTCCCCCGCCGGCCACGCCCACCTCGGCCCCGGTCGGGATCGCGGCGGTCGAGGCGAAGACGACCACCATCAGCGCCACCGACAGGCCGTTGACGCCGAAGGCCAGGAAGCGCGCCGTGGACCGCTTGTCGGCGCCCTCGGTGCTGACCATGTCCAGCACCCCCAGCTGCCAGTCGCGCACCGCTCGCTCGGCGCGGGCCCGGAAGTCGCGCGACGCACGGCCGAGGTCGCGGCCGGAGTCCTCGAGGAGGTGCTGACCGGCGGACACCGATCGCCACGAGGCCTCGGCCCGCTCGGCGGCGTTCTCGGCGTGCTCGAGGATCAGCGTCTCGAGGCCGGACTCGACCGCCACGGTCACCCGGTCGGCGTGCTGCGGCTTGCCGCGCACCCAGCCGACCAGGCGGTCGCGCAGCCAGCCGACCTTGGTCTCCAGCGAGCGGAGCAGGTCACCGGTGCCGACGAACTCCTGCCAGCGGGCGAGCACCTCGCCCCGCAGCAGGGTGCCGTCGGCGGACGCGGCGTCGACGCGGCTGACCGCCTCCGCGTAGGACCGGTCGACGTCCTCGCGCAGCCGGGTGGCCATCGCGACCTGCTCCTGGGCGGCATCGGCGATGTCGTGGGTGCGGCGGGCCAGAGAGCGGACGGCGCCGTCCAGGGTCTGCTTCACGACGGCGGCCCGGGCGTTCGCGTCGGCGGCGAGCAGCTCCAGCCAGGAGCGGATCTCCGCGACCTCCCCGGCGGCCAGCAGGCCGTCGTCGGTGACCGGTCCCTCGGTGACCGCGAACAGCAGGGAGTCACGCAGCCCCCGCTCGGTGAGCATCCGGGCCAGGTGCCCGCTGACCTCATCGACCGCCTCGGGCGCCGTGCGGTCGAGCACGATCGCGACCGCGGTGCTGCGCTCCGCGGCAGCCTTGAGGAAGCCCCACGGCACCTGGTCGGCGTAGCGGGCGGCGGAGGTGACGAACAGCCACAGGTCGGCGGCCGCGAGCAGCTCGGCGGCCAGGGCGCGGTTGCGCTCCTCGACGGAGTCGATGTCGGGGGCGTCCAGGATCGCGAGCCCCTCGGGGACGTTGTCGTCGGAGACCAGCAGGAGGGCGCCCGGGTCGCCGGTCGCGCGGGTGGTCCGCGCCAGCCCCGGCAGGATGCGCTCCTTGTCGAACCAGTCGACGTCAGCCGGGTTGTGCACCAGCACCGGCGAGCGGGTGGTCGGTCGCAGCACCCCGGGCTCGGTCACCCGCCTTCCCACCAGCGAGTTGACCAGCGTGGACTTGCCGGCGCCCGTCGAGCCGCCCACCACGGTGAGCAGCGGAGCCTCGATCTGGGCGAGTCGCGGCAGGACGTAGTTCTCGAGCTGGTCGACCATCTCCCGACGGGTGGTGCGGTGCTGCTCCGCGGACGGTACGTCGAGGGGCAGTCCCACCTCGGCCAGCGCGTCCCGGAGCCGGACCAGTGCACCGACCATCTCAGTCGTGCTGCCCGAGGGGTCGGCCGGGACGGACCCGGTCACCGGGGATCACCCCACTGGCCGCGGGGCGGCGGGAAGGACACGTAGGGCCGCAGTGCCCGCAGCCGCCGCACCATCACCGAGCCACGCGTGGCGACGTCCTGCGGGGCGGTCCCGCGCAGGTAGCGGTCGTGCAGGAAGGCGAGCTCGACAGCCTGCTGCTGGTACTCGCGCATCACCACGCCCCCGTCCGGCCCACCGTGGGCGCGGGCGAAGCGGCGGCTCGCGCGACGTGCGGGCAGCCGGACCAGCCACGGCACCTCAGCCGGGTCGATCAGGCCACGGCTCGCCGCGTCGAGGAGACTGCGTCGGAGCATCCGTCCCTCCCGGTGGCGGGCCCACACGGCGAACCCGGTGAGCAGCAGGAACGCCGGGACCATCGCGATCAGATAGGTGAGCACGAACAGCCGGCCTCCGTCGAGGAAGGCCGACCCGTTCCAGCTCGCATGTGCTGCCACGGCTGCGACGTACCCCAGAAGCGGCGCGAGGAACCTCCACACCCGGCTGCGGGACACCACGGCGACCCCGACCCCGACCCCGATGAAGGAGGTGAAGAGCGGGTGCGCGAACGGGCTGAAGACACCGCGGACGACGAACAGGGTGGTCGCCGAGCCGAAGCCCCCCGAGGGCCCACCGTCGCCGCCGGTGTAGGCGCTGCTGAGGTAGAGGATGTTCTCGGTGAACGCGAAGCCGACGCCGACCAGGCCTGCGTAGACGATGCCGTCCAGGACGCCGTCGATGACCGCCCGGCGACGCCACAGCAGCAGCAGGACGAACAGCCCCTTGGCGCCCTCCTCGGTGACCGGGGCGACCACTACCGCGGTCCAGGTGTCCGTCGTGCCGAGCACCGCCTGGTCGAGCAGCTGCAGGACCAGGGCGGCCGCGGTCGCCACCACCGCACCCCAGCCGAACGCCGAGACGAGCAGCGGGACGGGCTCCGGCTCGTAGCGGTCCAGCCACAGGAAGGCCGCGACCACGGGCCCGACGGGCACCGCCGCGAGCAGGGCCCCGATGGCCACGGCCCGGGGGGCGTCGAGGAGGACCAGCAGCAGCCAGATGACGACCCCACCGACGAGCATGGCCACCGAGACCAGGAACACGAAGAGGGCGTTGCTCCGACGGCGCGGGCGGTGCAGCAGCTCCGGCGGGACGCTGGCCCCAGCGATCCCCGGCCCGGAGGGCCACGACCGCGGGAGCGGTGCGGACACAGCCCTGGGGGCGGTGGTGAGGGGCCTCGGGACCTCCGGCCACGGGCGGCCCTGGTCCGCGTCCCCACTCATCGGACCAGGGTATCGGGGCCGTGCCGGGTCCTTCGCACGCCGTACAGTGACCGGGTGAGCGAGACCGACCCGAGCCAGCTGACGACGGAGTCCCACGACCAGGAGGTGCCGGAGGCCTACGCGGCCTTCATGCGCCAGGGATGGGGCGACCGTGAGCTCGAGCTGCCGCGGCAGCCAGTGGCCGACTGGGCCGCGTGCCGCCGGGCGCGGCTCACCGACCTGTTCCCCGACGAGCGGCTGGTGGTCCCGGCGGGCACGTTCAAGGTGCGCGCCAACGACACCGACTACCGCTTCCGGGCCGAGACCGCCCACGCCTACCTCAGTGGCAACCTGACCAGCGATGCGGTGGTGGTCATCGAGCAGGGTGAGTCGGTGCTCTACGCCCGGCCCCGCTCCTCCCGCGATAGCGACGAGTTCTTCCGCGACCGCCGCTACGGCGAGCTGTGGGCCGGTCGCCGTCCGTCCGGCCGGGAGATGTCGGACTCCCTCGGCATCGAGGTCAGGCACCTCGCCGAGCTGGAGGAGCGCCTGGACACTCAGGCCAAGACCCGCGTGCTGCGCGGCGTCGACCCCTTCGTCGACCGGACCGTGGCGCCGGACAACGCCCGCGACCACGACTTCGCGCGGGTGCTGGCCGAGATGCGGCTGGTCAAGGACGAGTGGGAGGTCCACGAGCTGCAGGAGGCCTGCGACATCACCGCGCTGGGCTTCAGCGACAGCGTCCGCGACTGGCGCAACGTGCTGGCCCACGGCGAGCGCTGGCTGGAGGGCACCTTCTTCCGCCGCGCAC
>JBDTXF010000321.1:0-4391 GCA_040006355.1 Nocardioidaceae bacterium
GGACCGGTGATGGCCAAGGGCATCGAGGACACCGCGTTCTACCGCTGGCACCGGCTGGTCGCCCTCAACGAGGTGGGCGGCGACCCCGACCTCCTCGACGACGGCTCCGCCGAGCAGATGCACGCCTGGGCCGCCCACCAGCAGGAGCACTGGCCGCTGGGCCTGACCACGCTGTCGACCCACGACACCAAGCGCAGCGAGGACGTGCGGGCTCGGCTGCTGGCGCTGGCCGGCGACGCGGAGTCCTGGCGGCGCGTGTCCGAGGCCTTCTGGGCAGCCGCCGGCGACCTCCAGGTCGACCTGCCCACCGCACACCTCGTCTGGCAGACGCTGGCCGGCGTGGGTGAGATCGACGAGGAGCGCCTGACCGGCTACCTCACCAAGGCGATGCGCGAGTCCAAGCAGCGCACCTCCTGGCTGGAGTCTGACGCGGACTACGAGGCCCGGGTGCTCGCGCTGGCCGCCCGCGGCCGTGAGCCGGGGGAGCTGAGGACCCTGGTGGCGATGGCCATGGACAGCAACGAACAGGCCGTCCGTTCCCTCGTCCTCGGCCAGAAGCTGCTGCAGCTGACCCTTCCCGGGGTCCCCGACATCTACCAGGGCTGCGAGACCGTCGACCTGTCGCTCGTCGACCCCGACAACCGCCGTCCCGTCGACTACGCGGGGCGTCAGGAGCGGCTCGACCACGTGCGCAAGCACCCGCCGCGCGACCTGGACGACGAGAAGCTGCTCGTCACCCACCGGGCGCTCTCGCTGCGCAGGGACCTGCGGGGCAGCTTCGGGGACGGCGGCGACTACTTGCCGCTGGCCGGCACGTCGCGGCACCTGGTCGGCTTCGTCCGGGGCGGCGACGTGGCGACACTGGTCACCCGGGCCCCCCAGCGGCTGGAGGTGGCCGGCGGCTGGGCCGGGGAGACGGTGACGCTGCCGGCCGGCCAGTGGCGCGACGAGCTCACCGGCGCCTTCCACAGCTCGACGGAGATCCGCTGCGCCGACCTCTTCGACGCCCTGCCGGTGGCCCTGCTGCGACGGGTGGAGGTCGCGTGAGCACGCCGTCGCTCTGGTCGCCGTACGCCGGGTCCGTCGAGCTGGTCACCCGCGAGAGCCGCACCCCGATGACCCGCACGGCGGGCTCGTGGTGGGTCAGCGACACGCTGCTGCGCAGCGGCGACCACTACGCGTTCTCGGTGGACGGCGGCGACCCGCGGCCGGACCCGCGGGGCCTCGCCCTGCCCGACGGGCCGCACGGGTTCTCCGGCTGGTTCGAGACGGGTGCGCGCGTCTGGTCCGACCACGGCTGGACCGGCCGCGAGCTCTCCGGGTCGGTGGTCTATGAGCTGCACGTCGGCACCTACACGCCGCAGGGCACCCTCGACGCCGCCGCCGAGCGCCTCGACCACCTCGTCGCCCTCGGCGTCGACGTCGTCGAGCTGCTTCCGCTGGCGTCGTTCCCCGGCGCGCACAACTGGGGCTACGACGGCATCGCGCCGTACTCCGTCCACGAGACGTACGGCGGGCCGGCCGCCCTCCAGCGCTTCGTCGACGCCGCGCACGGCCGGGGTCTCGCGGTGTGCCTCGACGTGGTCTACAACCACCTGGGCCCGGACGGGAACTTCCTGGGCGAGATCGGGCCCTACTTCACCGACGAGCACCCCACTCCGTGGGGTCAGGGCGTCAACCTCGACGGCGCCGACAGCGACGAGGTCCGCCGCTGGGTGCTCGACAACGTCCGGCAGTGGCTCGAGGACTTCCACGTCGACGGGCTCCGGCTCGACGCGGTCCACGAGCTCCACGACGAGAGCGCCCTGCACATCCTCGAGGAGATGTCGCTGGAGGTCGACCGGCTCGCCGCGTCGACCGGCCGCACGCTCTGGCTGGTGGCCGAGTCCGACCGCAACGACCCGGGCACGGTCACCCCGCGCGGTGCCGGGGAGGAGGTCGGCGGTCTCGGGGTGCACGGCCAGTGGGCCGACGACATCCACCACGCGCTGCACGTGGCGCTGACCGGGGAGACGCTGGGCTACTACGCCGACTTCGACGACCCGGCCGCGCTCGCCAAGGTGCTGCGCAGCCCGTTCTTCCACGACGGGACCTACTCGTCGTTCCGCGGCCGCCGGCACGGGCGACCCGTCGACCCGGCCACCGTGCCGGGCTGGCGGTTCGTGGCCTCGCTCCAGACCCACGACCAGGTCGGCAACCGCGCCCAGGGGGACCGGCTGTCCGGCGCGCTGCTCGACCTCGACCCCGGCGTGCTCGCCTGCGGTGCCGCGATCCTGCTGACGGCGCCGTGGACCCCGATGCTCTTCATGGGCGAGGAGTGGGGCGCCCGCACGCCCTGGCAGTTCTTCACCGACCACACCGACGCGGGCATCGCGGCCGCGACCCGCGACGGGCGCCGTGCCGAGTTCGGCTCGCACGGGTGGGACGAGGACGACGTGCCCGACCCGCAGGCACCGGGGACCTTCCTGGACTCGAAGCTCGACTGGTCCGAGCCCGCCCGGGACCCGCACGCGCGGCTGCTGAGGTGGTACACCGACCTGATCGCGCTGCGTCGAGAGCACGCCGACCTGCGCTCCGCCGCGCTCGACGACGTCGACGTCGCCTGGACCGACCGGCACCTCGCCGTACGCCGCGGGGGACTGCTGGTGCTGGTCAACCTGACGGACGGGCCGTGGACGTCGGACGCCGACGGCGAGGTGCTGCTGAGCTGGCACCCGCACGTCGCGGCCCCTGACGGGCGGGTCGAGGTGCCGGCTCTCGGCGCCCTGGTGCTGCGGGCCTGATGACCCCGGACGACGTGCGCCGGGTCGCGCTGGGGCTCGAGGGTGCCACCGAGCGCGACCACCACGGCTTCCCGTCGTTCCGCACGCCGCGCCGGGTGTTCGCGACCCTGCCGGAGGACGAGCAGCTCCGGGTGATGCTCCCCGAGGAGGAGATCCGGTCGGCGGTCGCCGAGTGGCCCGGCTGGTGCGAGGAGCTGTGGTGGGGCAGGAGGCTCTCGGCCGTCCGCATCGCCCTGCCGGACTGCGACCCCGACGTGGTCGCCGAGCTGCTCGAGGACGCCTGGCGCCACCACTCCTGAGGTGGGTCAGCCCAGGTCGTAGGACAGCTCGAAGGGATAGCCGTCTGGCGCCTCGCCGGCGATGCTCAGCTCCGCCTCGCCGCGCAGGCCCTCGAGGCCGCCGGTGCCCATCCCCGGCACCACCTCGATGTGCGCCGTGACCGTGGTGGCGTCGTGGCTGCCCACATGTCGGAGGACGCACGAGCCCTCCTGGCCGCCGATGGTCCCGGTGAAGTGCTCCAGGCCCAGGATCGGGGCGTCGGCGCCGGTGTAGGCGAAGACGTAGGACACCGTGGAGGACCCCTCGACGTCCCCGGTGTAGGTGTAGCCGACGTGGGCCCGGGTGACCCCGCGGTCCGGGTAGTAGGTCTCGCCGCGGGTCGACCCGGTGCCGTCGATGTCGATCTCGACGGACTCCTCCCACGCGGCGACGGAGAAGTGGGCGGCTGCTGTCCTGGTGTAGGTCATGGACACCACGCTAGGGGTCCCGGGGTGCCCGGCTCTTGGACAAACGCGACAGGCTTACCCTTCCACGATGGACGCGCCCCGCGGCA
Source organism: Nocardioidaceae bacterium (assembly GCA_040006355.1). Taxonomy (GTDB): domain Bacteria; phylum Actinomycetota; class Actinomycetes; order Propionibacteriales; family Nocardioidaceae; genus Nocardioides_B. Next base: position 3,616 of record JBDTXF010000321.1, read on the forward strand.
CCCCCGACGCCATCCTGCGGCCCTCCGACGCCGAGCAGACCATCACCGTCGACCGGGTGGCCGCCTCGAGGGTGCTGGAACCGTTCGTCGACTACCACTGGTACGCCGGGTGGCGCACCGTCGAGCCGCACCGCCAGCAGGTGCTGCCCCGGCCACGGGTCCACCTGGCCGCGGAGGACGGCCGGCTGCTGGTGCACGGCGTCAGCCGCACGCCGTTCGTGCGCACGTTGACGGGGGAGGGGCACGTGCTCGGCGCGGCGTTCCACCCGGGCGGCTTCCGGCCCTTCCTCGGCACCGGGGTCGCGACGCTCGCTGACCGAGTCGTCCCGGCCGGCGAGCTCTTCGAGGTCGACGACCGACCGGTCGCGGAGCGCATCCTGTCCACCGACGACCTGCCCACGATGGTCGACGCGCTCGAGTCCTACCTCCTCGCGCTCGCACCCGAGCCGGATCCGGTCGTGCGAGAGGTACGGGCACTGGTCTGCGAGGCCGAGGAGGACCGAAGCCTGATCCGCGCCGAGGACCTCGCCGCCCGGGCGTCGATGAGCCTGCGGTCGCTGCAGCGGCTGTTCACCGACTACGTCGGCACCGGGCCGAAGTGGGTGATCTCGCGGTTCCGCATCCTCGACGCGGCGGCCGCCGCGCACGGCGGTGAGCCGGTGGACTGGGCGGCCCTCGCGGTCGAGCTCGGGTTCAGCGACCAGGCACACCTGACCCGGGTGTTCACCTCGGTGGTCGGCACCCCGCCCGCGACGTACGCGCGCGAGGCGTGAGAC
>JBDTXF010000322.1:0-4389 GCA_040006355.1 Nocardioidaceae bacterium
AGCTCGATGAGACGCGCAGCCGCACGATGACCGAGGTCGAGCAGGAGCGCTCCCTGGCGATGGCCGAGGCCGCCGACCTGCTCGCGGCGGCCAAGCGCGAGAGCGAGCAGCTGCGGCTCGCCGCCGAGCAGGAGACCAACGCCATGCGCACCAGCGCCAAGCGTGAGGCCGAGCAGGCCCGAGCGGCCGCCGACCGCGAGGTCCAGGAGGCCCGCCGCACGCTCGCGGTCGACAAGGAGCGCTTGACCCGCGAGGCGGCGGAGCACCACTCCAACGCCACCGCCGAGACCCAGAGGCTGGTCGTCGAGGCGGAGGAGCGAGCCAACGCCGCCGAGGCACGGGCCCGGGAGGCGATCGCGGGTGCCACCAACCACCGCAGGCACGCGCAGGAGGAGGCCGAGCGGCTGGTCGACCACGCCCGCCGCGAGGCCGAGCAGGTGGTGTCCTCGGCGCAGACGCAGGCGGCCACGTTCAGCGCCGCGGGCCAGGCCGAGGCGGAGCGCGAGCTGTCCACGCTGAAGGCGGAGGTGGACCGCTACCAGAAGCGTCGCGACTCCATCGTCGCCCAGCTCGGCGCGCTGCGCGACGTGATCTCGGGCTTCGGCGACGACCAGGGCGCACCACAGGCGGCCGGCACCAGCACGCCGCGGTGACCCGGCCGGCCACCCGTGCCGGACGGGTGACCCGGGGCGCTCAGCGGGCCTCCGGGGGGCCTGTCTCGCGCCCCCAGGAGGTGCCGCTGCACCGCCGGGCGCCCTTCGGGGTCGGCTTCCTGCTGACCGCCGGCGGTCTGAGCGCCTGGTTCCTGGGACGCGAGCTGCTCTCGATCGGATCGGTCGTGATCCTGATCGTGGTCGCGATGTTCATCGCCGTCGGGCTGAACCCCGCAGTGGAGTGGCTGGGCCGGCACGGCCTGAGCCGAAGCCTGTCCGTGCTGGCCGTGGTGCTCGCGGTGCTGGCCGCGGCAGCCCTGTTCGTGGTCGCCCTCGTCCCGGTGATCACCGACCAGGTCGGCACCATCGTCGACAACGCCCCCGGATGGTTCACCCGGCTGGAGACCAACTCCACGATCCAGAAGCTCGACAGCCAGTACGACGTGGTGACCAAGCTGCAGGACTTCGTGACCGGAAAGGGCTTCGGCACGGCACTGTTCGGCGGTGTCGTCGGGGTCGGCCTGAAGGTGCTCTCCTTCCTGGCCAACACGTTCATCGTCGTGGTGCTGACGCTCTACTTCCTGTCCTCGCTGCCGAAGGTGAAGCACTCCGCCTACCGGCTCGCCCCGGCCAGCCGTCGCAGTCGCGTCACCGACCTCGGGGACCGGATCCTCGCAAACGTCGGCGCCTACGTCTCCGGCGCCTTCCTGGTGGCGATGGCCGCCGGCATCAGCTCGCTGGTGTTCCTGTTCGTGGTCGGCCTGAGCGAGTACGCCGTCGCGCTGGCCGCCGTGGTGACCATCCTCGACGTCATCCCGATGATCGGCGCGACCCTGGGCGCGGTCATCGTCACCGCGATCGGGTTCGCCACCGAGCCGCACATCGGGATCTACTGCGCGATCTTCTACATCGCCTACCAGCAGTTCGAGAACTATGTGATCTACCCCCGGGTGATGTCCCGGTCGGTGGACCTCCCCGGGTCCGTGATCGTGATCGCCGCCCTGGTCGGGGCGTCCCTGCTCGGGGTGGTCGGGGCGCTGCTCGCGATCCCCGTGGCCGCCGCGATCACGCTGCTGGTGCGCGAGGTCTGGCTGCCGCGCCAGGAGGCACGCTAGCGAGGCACGTCCTTGTAGGCGGCCGTGGTGCGGTCCGCGTAGGCGGAGGAGTCGGCGCTCTCCATCGGGCCGTCCCAGGTGGTCGGCAGCGGAACGGTGACCGACGGCGCGACCCGCGCCACCACCAGGTCCAGCACCGTCTCGGCATCCCCGACCCACAGGTGCTTGGCTCCCTGGACCCCGACCACCTCGGCGTGCGGCACGACCGCGAACCGCTCGCGGGCCTCGGGGGGCTGCAGGTAGTCGTCGTGCTCGGGCACCAGGGCGGTCAGCGGCTTCCCCGAGGCCGCCCACCGCTCCAGGTCGGCCGGGGCGCTGTAGCGCAGCGGCGGTGACAGCAGCACGGCCCCGTGGACTGCCGGGTCGTCGGCGTACATCAGCGCGAGGTCGGTGCCGAAGGACCAGCCCAGCACCCAGATCGCGGGCAGGTCGTGGAACTCGGCGTACTCGATCGCGGCCGCGACGTCGTAGCGCTCCCCCACCGCACCGTCGAATGCGCCCTCGCTGGTGCCCTGCATGCTCGAGGTGCCCCGGGTGTTGAACCGCAGCACCGCGAGCCCGGCCAGGGCCGGCAGTCGGTAGGCCGCCTTGCGCAGCACGTGGCTGTCCATCATCCCGCCGTGGGTCGGCAGCGGGTGCAGGCAGATGAGCGTGGCCACCGGGTCGCGGTCGAGCGGTAGCGCGACCTCCCCGACCAGCTTCAGCCCGTCAGCGGTGTGAAGCGTGACGGCCTCTCGCTGGGCGGGCAGCACCGACGAGGCGCGGATGGTGGGCATGGGGCCATTGTCCCCGACGGTCAGCGCCGGAACCGCAGGTAGACCAGCGCCGCGACGTAGGACACCCCGCCGAGCGCCCCGAGCTGGTAGTACGGCGACCCGCTGCGACCCCGGGCCACCTCGACGACGAACATCACCAGCACCGCGACCAGCACGGCTGCACCGGCGACCTGGGACGCGGTCGCGTCGAGCTGGTTGATTCGCTCGTCGCGGCGGTCCCGCAGGCCGGCGACGGTCTCGCTGTGCCGGCTCGCCAGCAGGAACACCCCGGCCACCACGATCATCAGGGCCAGGCCGAAGACGCCGAAGCCGAGGTCACCCCCGACGATTCCGGCGACCAGGTAGCCCAGACCGATGACGGTCGCGGTCAGTGGCACCACCCATCCGGTCAGTGAGCGGTGCGGGGACGTGTCAGCATTCGACATCGAAGACCTCCTCGACGGTCGTCTCGAAGAACCGGGCCAGCCGTAGAGCCAGGGGCAGCGACGGGACGTAGCGCCCGGTCTCGATGGAGTTGATGGTCTGTCGCGACACTCCCAGCGCACTGCCGAGCGAGGCCTGGGACAGGCCCCGTCCGGCGCGCAGCGGCTTCACGACGTTGTTCACCTGTCAAGCATGCTTGTCAAGTTCGCCAGTGTCAAGGGGACTTGACATGCAGCGCGGACGCTGTGTCAGTGCCGGTGGTCGCGCGCCGCCCAGCAGCCGTGGTGCCAGTGTCTGCGCTCGTCGAGACCGGTGGCGTCCCGGTCGAAGGTCGTGGGCAGCTCCGGCCACGCCACCGTGTGCGGCGTGGCCGGCCGGATGGTCTGCTGGCAGCCGGGGCAACGGTAGGCACTGGTGGCCGCCGACCCGGTCACCCGGCGTACGACGTAGGCCCGACCGCGGTAGCTCTCGATGTGCTCGGAGCTCACAGGCGGCTCTCCTGGACAGCATTGGCGGCGACGTAGCGTTCGACCCGACGGTCGGGGACCAGCCAGATCAGCGCCACCGCGACGAAGCAGGCCACCGCCAGCCAGGTGTTCACGAAGGCCAGTCCGATGCCGAGGAGGTAGAGCACGATGGAGGCCCGCGACCTCGCGTCACGACCAAGCGCCTCGCGCAGCCGGTCGCCGTTCGGCGCGCGGTACAGCGCCAGCTGCAGCAGGTAGTAGGCGAACCCCGCCATCAGCAGGTTGATCCCGTAGACCACGACCGGCGTCCGCGCGAGCGACGACGCCGTGTGGGTGTCGTCCATCCAGGCCGTGGTGAACGGGTAGAGGGAGAGCCAGAACAGCAGGTGCAGGTTCGCCCACAGCACTCCGCCGCTGACATGGGTCGCGACGTGGAACATGTGGTGGTGGTTGTTCCAGTAGATGCCGACGTAGACGAAGCTCAGCAGGTAGGTCAGGAAACCCGTCGCGGAGCCTCCGAGCGCCGCCAGCGTCGGTTCCTCGGGGACCTGCAGCTCCAACACCATGATGGTGATGATGATGGCGAGGACGCCGTCGCTGAACGCCTCGATGCGACTGGTGGGCATGCGGCCAGTCTCTCAGGTCGACCAGGCTCAGTGGACGGTGTAGTCGCGGAAACCGCGCTTGGTCTTGCGGCCGAGGTAGCCGGCCGTGACCAGGTGCTCCAGCAACGGTGCGGGCGCGAAGCCGGGCTCGCGGAACTCCAGGTAGAGCTCACGCTGGATCGCCAGCGACACGTCGTTGCCGACCACGTCGAGCAGCTCGAAGGGGCCCATCGGCAGGGCACATCCCTGCTTCATGGCGGTGTCGATGTCGTCGGCCGTCGCGTAGTGGGCCTCCAGCATCTTGATCGCGTCGTTGAGGTAGGGGAAGAGCAGCGCGTTCACGATGAAGC
>JBDTXF010000323.1:0-4361 GCA_040006355.1 Nocardioidaceae bacterium
TCGGCGTGCACCACGCAGGCATGCTGCCCAAGTACCGCCGCCTGGTGGAGCAGCTCGCCCAGGCCGGCCTGCTGAAGGTCATCTGCGGCACCGACACCCTCGGGGTCGGGATCAACGTGCCGATCCGCACGGTGGTCTTCACCGGCCTCTCGAAGTACGACGGCCGTCGTCAGCGGATGCTCAAGGCCCGCGAGTTCCACCAGATCGCCGGACGCGCCGGACGGGCCGGCTTCGACACCGCCGGGACCGTGGTCGTGCAGGCGCCGGACCATGCGGTGGAGAACCATCGGCTGGTGCTCAAGGCCGGCGACGACCCCAAGAAGCTCAAGCGGGTGCAGCGCAAGAAGGCACCCGAGGGGCAGGTGACCTGGTCCGAGGACACCTTCGACCGGCTCGTCGCGGCCGAGCCCGAGGCCCTGGTGTCGCGGATGCGGGTCACCCACTCGATGCTGCTGAACGTGATCGCGCGACCCGGTGACCCGTTCGAGGCGATGCGCCGGCTGCTGCGCGACAACCACGAGGACAGCCGCGCCCAGGTCCGGCTGGTGCGTCGCGCGGTGGCGCAGTACCGCTCGCTGCTGGCCGCCGGTGTCGTCGAGCGGGTCGACCCGGCCGACCAGGACGGTCGCTCGATGCGGCTCGTCGAGGACCTCCAGCTCGGCTTCGCGCTCAACCAGCCGCTGTCGACGTACGCCCTCGCGGTCTTCGACGTGCTCGACCCGGAGGTGGCGACCTACGCCCTCGACGTGGTCTCCGTCGTGGAGGCGACGCTCGAGGACCCGCGTCCGGTGCTCGGTGCGCAGGAGCACCACGCGCGCGGGGAGGCGATCGGCGAGATGAAGGCCGAGGGCATCGAGTACGACGAGCGCATGGAGCTGCTCGAGGAGGTCAGCTGGCCCAAGCCGCTGCAGGAGCTGCTCGAGCACACCTACGAGGTCTACCGGCGGCGTCATCCGTGGATGGGCGAGGACGCGCTGTCACCGAAGTCGGTGGTGCGCGACATGTACGAGAGGGCGATGACGTTCTCGGAGTACGTCGCGTTCTACGGGCTGACCCGCTCGGAGGGGCTGGTGCTGCGCTACCTCGGCGACGCCTACCGTGCGCTGCGCCAGACCGTGCCGGACAGCGTGCGCACCGACGACCTCGAGGACATCGTCGAGTGGCTCGGTGCCGTGGTGCGCCAGACCGACTCGAGCCTGCTCGACGAGTGGGAGCAGCTCAGCGACCCGGCCCGGGTGCTCGCGCCGGACGTGCTGCCGCCGGAGCCGGAGCGGATCACCGCCAACGAGCGGGCCTTCACGGTGATGGTGCGCAACGCGCTCTTCCGGCGCGTCGAGCTGGCGGCGCTGCGACGGTGGGGACCGCTCGGTGAGCTGGAGGAGCAGGCCGGCTCGTCGATGACCGGCGAGGACTGGGGTGAGGCGCTCGAGGAGTACTACGCCCAGCACGACTCCATCGACACCGGCCCGGACGCCCGCGGCCCCGCGATGCTCGTGGTGGAGAAGGGCGAGCTGACCTGGGAGGTGCAGCAGATCCTCGGCGACCCGGACGGGGACCACGACTGGCGGATCACCGCGACCGTGGACCTCGAGGCCTCCGACGACGAGGGTGAGCTGGTGATGGACGTGACGGCGCTGCTGCAGCTCTGAGCTCCGTCTTCGTGCGCCCCGAAGTGGTCGATCCCTGCATCGCCGTACGGCGTGTCGTTGCAGGCATCACCCACAACCTGGCGTCTCAGCAGGGATCGGCCACGTGCTCAGACGAAGGCGCTCTGCCCGGTGATCGCCCGACCGACGATCAGGGTGTTGATCTCACGGGTGCCCTCGTAGGAGTAGATCGCCTCGGCGTCCGCGACGAACCGGCCGACGTGGTGCTCGAGCAGGATCCCGTTGCCGCCGAGCACCTCACGCGCCCAGCCGACCGTCTCGCGCATCCGTGAGGTGGTGAAGGCCTTGGCCAGCGAGGCGTGCTCGTCCTTCAGCGCCCCGGCGTCCTGCAGCTGGGAGACCCGCACACACAGGGCCGTGGAGGCCACCACGTTGGACAGCATCTTGACCAGCAGGTCCTGGACCAGCTGGAAGCCGGCGATCGGCTGGCCGAACTGCTCGCGGCCCAGGGTGTAGCGCAACGCGTGCTCGTAGGCACCGCGGGCGCAGCCGGTGGCCTGCCAGGCGACCCCCATCCGGGTCACCTTGAGCACCTGGGAGGTGTCCGCGAACGAGCGGGCGTTGGCGAGCCGGTTGGCCTCGGGCACGCGGACGCCGGAGAGGTGGATCTCGGCGTTCTGCACGACCCGCAGGGCGATCTTGTCCCGGGTGACGTCGAAGGTCATCCCCTCGGCGCCCTTCTCGACCACGAAGCCCTTGACCTCGCCGTCCTCGCTGTCACGGGCCCAGATCACCACCAGATCGGCGAACGAGGCGTTGCCGATCCACTTCTTCTCACCGTCCAGCACCCACTCGTCGCCGTCGCGGCGGGCGGTCGTGCTCAGCCCGCCGGCGATCCCCGATCCGGTGTCGGGCTCGGTCAGGCCGAACGCGCCGATCAGCTCCATCCGCGCCATCGCGGGCAGCCAGCGCTGCTTCTGCTCCTCCGAGCCGCACAGCTGGACCGACCCCATCGCCAGCCCGCCGTGCACCCCCATGAACGTCTGCATCGAGGGGTCCACCCGGGCGATCTCCATCGCCATCATGCCGTCGAGCAGGCTGCTGCGACCGGGGCAGCCGGGGCCGTCGTACTGGAGGCCGGCGATGCCGAGCTCGGCCAGGCCGGGGACCAGCTCGTGGGGGAACTCCGCCCGCGTCCAGTAGTCGTTGATCACCGGCTCGACCATCTGGATCATGAAGCGGCGGGTCCGGTCGAGCAGCTTGCGGTCCTCGTCGTCGAGCAGCAGCTCGAAGGCGAGGAAGTCCGAGTCGTCGAGGTCGGCGAGCCGGGTGTCGTCACTCATGGGCGTCTCCTGGGAGGGGGGCATCGAGGAAGCTCTCGACCACCGGTGCGAGCTCGTGGCTCTCGGTGAGGATGCCCAGATGACCGCCGTGGTAGACGTGCAGCCGAGCGTGCGGTATCAGCCGGGCGAGGACCCGGGCGTTGACCAGCGGGATGATCGGGTCGTCGTCGCCGCCGAGGACGAGGAACGGCTGCGGCAGCAGCGGCAGGAACGGCAGGCTCGACCACCCGGCGCACGCAGCCAGCTGGTAGTAGTAGCCGCGCTTCGGCCCCGAGCGGGTGGTCGCGTGCAGCAGGTGCGCACCACTCCTCGGGTCGCTGCGCATGCTGCCTCCGTAGATGTCCGCTGCGATCTTCGCGGCGTACGCCGGGTCGCGGTGCCGTCGCGGGGTCATCATCTTGGCGAGCACCCCCGGCCGGGCCGGCACCATCACCGAGCCTGTGCCGGTCGCGGCGAGCACCACCCGGCGCACGCGGCGGCGGGCCTGCAGCGCGAGCTGCTGGGCCAGCCCGCCGCCCCAGGACAGCCCGAGCACGTCGAACTCGCGGTGGCCCAGACGGGTCATCAGCGCGGTGACCCAGGACGCCAGCCCGGCGAGCGGGTAGGGAAACGGCGGGAGCGGTGACCCCCCGACGCCGGGCACGTCGAAGCGCACCACACCACGGTCGGGGTGCAGCGCGTCGACCAACGGCTGCAGCGCCTCGAGGCTGACCCCGATGCCGTTGCACAGCAGCAGGGGCGGCTGGTTCCTGAAGTCACCGCGTGCGGGGCGGACCGAGATCCGGGCCTGCACTCCCCGCACGGCGACGGTCCGGATGCGGTCGCGGTTAACGGTCGAGGACATAGGTCCCTGGGGCGTCGCAGACCGGCTCGTAGGCCGCGGAGCCCAGTCGGCGTGGCTTGTTGCGCTCGGGGCCGCTGCGCTCGCCGAGCCAGCCGGCGTAGTCGTCCCACCAGCTGCCCTTCACCTTCGTCGCCGCGGACAGCCACTGCGCGGCATCGACAGGGTTCTCGGTGGCGGTCTGGAAGCTCGCCTTCGGGTTGCCGGGCGGGTTGACCATCGCGGCGATGTGCCCGCTGGTGGAGAGCACGAACTTGGTCGTGCCGCCGAGCAGCTGGGTGGTGCGGTAGCACGACTCCCACTTGCACAGGTGGTCCGCGATCCCGGCCACCACGTAGGCGTCGGTGTCGACCTGACCGAGGTCGATCTCGCTGCCGAGCATCTTCGAGCCACCCGGCCTGGTCAGGCCGTTGCCGACGGCGAGCTCCATGAAGTCACGGTGCATCGCGGCGGTCATCCGCACCGGGTCGGCGTTCCAGTAGAGGATGTCGAACGCCTTCGGCGCGTGTCCCATCAGGTAGTTGTTGACCCAGTAGTTCCAGATCAGGTCGTTGGGCCGGAGCCAGGCGA
>JBDTXF010000324.1:0-4348 GCA_040006355.1 Nocardioidaceae bacterium
CTCGTCGTGAACGGCTTCGGTGAGGAGACGGGCTGGCGCGGCTACGCCCTCCCCGAGCTGCAGCGGCGCCACAGTCCCCTGGTGTCCATGCTCGTGGTCGCGGCGCTGTGGGCGGGATGGCACGCTCCGATGTTCCTGGTCGTCGACACCTTCCGGTCCTTCGGCGTCGGGATCCTGATCGGTTGGCTGTTCGGGCTGTTCTGTGGAGCGGTGGTGCTCGGGTGGCTCTACGTCCGCAGCGGCGGCAGCATCCTGCTGGTCGCGGTGTGGCACACCACCTACAACCTCGTCTCCGGGACGCGGGCCGGCACCGGCCTGCTCGCTGCCACCTCGACCACCGTGGTCGTCTTGATCGCCCTCCTGCTGGTCGGACTGGAGGTCCGGGCGACCCGGCGATCGCTGCCGTCCGTCCTGGGCCCGGTCCGGGGCTGAGCCGGTGCCGCGACGGCCGAGCGCGGCGTGGCCCGCAGCGTCTTCGCGAGGTTGGTGCGCATCGTGGTCGCGGCGTCGATGACGTAGTTCTGCCGCACCCGCCACGGACCGCTGTCGCCCTGGCGTGGGAACGCCGAGATGGAGCGCTGCACGTAGCCGGCGGCGAGGTCGAGCAGGGGTCGCTCGGTGAGCGCGCGGTCGGGGGCGGGCTCGACGGCGGCGAAGTCGTGCCGGTCCATCCAGTTCAGCACCTTGCAGACCAGCCGGGAGGACAGGTCGGCACGCAGCGTCCACGACGCGTTGGTGTAGCCGATGCAGACTGCGAAGTTCGGCACGCCGGTCACCATCGCGCCGCGCCAGACGAACTGCTCGTCCAGAGCCACCGTCTCGCCGTCCACGCTCGGGGAGATCCCGCCGAAGGCGAGCAGCTGCAGGCCGGTCGCGGTCACCACGATGTCGGCCTCCAGGACGCGCCCTGAGGAGGTCCGGACGCCTGCGGGCACGAAGGTGTCGATGGTGTCGGTGACCACCTCGGCGTCGCCGGTCTGCATCGCCGCGAAGAGGTCGCCGTCCGGCACCGCGCACAGCCGCTGGTCCCAGGGGTCGTAGGACGGGGTGAAGTGCTCCGCGACCAGTGCCGGGTCCCCGACGATCTTCGTGGTGAGCCCGAGCAGCAGTCGGCGTGCGCGCTCCGGGTAGCGGCGGCAGAACTGGTAGAACGCCGTCGTGACGGCGATGTTCTTGGCCCGGATCAGCCGGTGTGCCACCCCGGCGGGCAGCAGCTCGCGAAGCGCGTCCGCCTGCTTGTCGCGGCCCGGGACGGCGATGATCCAGGTGGGGCTGCGCTGCAGCATCGTGACGTGGGCAGCGGTCTGTGCCATCGACGGCACCAACGTCACCGCGGTCGCGCCGCTGCCGATCACCAAGACCCGCTTGCCGGCGTAGTCGAGGTCCTCGGGCCAGAACTGCGGGTGCACCACCTGGCCGTCGTACGCGTCGAGGCCGGGCAGCTCGGGGGCGTACGTCGTGTCGTAGTCGTAGTAGCCGGCGCAGGAGTAGAGGAAGCCGCACGTCATCGTCACCTGCTCGGTGCCGCCGGGACCTCGCCGTTCGAGGGTCAGCGTCCACAGCGCCCGCTCGGTGGACCAGTCGGCGCCGAGCACCTTGGTGGCATAGCGGATTCGCTGGTCGATGCCGAACTCGGCCGCCGTCTCCTCGATGTAGCGCAGGATCGACGGGCCGTCCGCGATCGACCTCGCGTCCCGCCAGGGCTTGAACGGGTAGCCGAGGGTGAACATGTCGGAGTCCGAGCGGACCCCGGGGTAGGTGAACAGGTCCCAGGTGCCGCCCATCGACTCCCTCGACTCGAGGATCAGGTAGGAGCGGTCCGGGCACCCGGTCTGCAGCCGGTAGCCGGCTCCGACACCGGACAGGCCGGCGCCCACGACGACGACGTCGATGTGGTCCGGCAGCCGACCGGCGGCATGGTGGTTCATATGCCGAGTATGCCCAGGCGGGCGAAGGTGGTGCCGCCTGCGTAGGTCAGCAGACGGAGGCGGTGAGCCGGACGAGGGCATGGTCCAGTGGTGTCCGGGGCGGTGCGTGCTCGTAGGCCGACAGGTCCGGGTCGCGTCCCAAGGGATGACTCCCGTCATGGTCGACGCGGAACCAGTAGCCGTGGGGGGTCCGGAAGAGGTAGACCCCCGGCTGGGGCTGCCGCATCTGCCAGCCGCGGCCGTGGGTCTTCACGCGGTGACCGAAGCGGACCATCGGGCCCAGGTTGCCGATCCTGGTCTGGCCGGCACGTCCACCACGCTCGGGTGGCACGTAGGGACGGTTGTGGTCGAGGTCGACGCGCGGCGACTCGGTGTGCGACCAGGGGAACACGCTGGGCAGCCGCCACATCGAGATCGCCTCGGCCATCTCGGCCGGCACCTCGTAGGCGGTGACCGGCACCTGGTCGCGCAGGTCCAGGACCGGGCGGACCGTGACGTGATGGTGCCCCAGGAGGTCCGCGACCTGGGCCGCGGTGACCGGCCCGACGCCCTCGCAGGCCGCCGTGCCGGTGCGCGAGACGAGCGAGGCCTCGCTGATGCGGACGTGGAGGACCGCGCGCGGCCGCATCCGCTCGGGGTCGATCCGAGGGCCTCCGCACGCGGTGCACAGCGTCGACACGTCCTGGACCAGGGCGGTGGCGAGGTCTGGCTCGGGGTCGGGATCATCGGGGTGCGCGGCGTCCGTGGCGTGCCTCTGGAGCAGGTCGAGCGCCCGCGCCGGGTTCGCGAGGATGGCCAGCGCCTTCGAGCGGCGCAGGCCGACCGGTCCGGTGTCGCCCTCGAGCGCGAGGATCTGCGCGATCCTGTCGCACATCGCGACGAAGTAGATCACCTCACCCGCAGTGGCCCTGGCGACCAGGGTCTTCAGGCCGTGCTCGTTGGACACCCCTGTCGCGACGAACCGCTCGAGCTCGGCGGCAAGCCGGCGCTCCTCGGCTGCCTCAGGGTCCGCCTCGATGATCTTCGCCTCGACGAGCCGGACATAGGCCGACCAGGTCAGGGTGTCCACGTAGTCGGCGGTGACGGCGTCCACGAAGAGCGCCTGCTCGCGGGACAGGTCCGCCGCATGCACCTTGTGGGCGACCTGCCGGGCCTTCCACACCCGAGCCTCACCCCGCGACAGGGCCGCCCACATGCGGGGGTGGCGGTGCTGGAGGTCGACGGCGTCCCGCATCAGGCTGTCGGCGGAGATGAAGCCGACCCCCATCAAGGCGCCGAGCTCGGCGCACGCGAACTCACTCACCTCCGGCGTGCCGTCCCCACCTGCCCGCTTCGCGCGCTCGGTGCCCGGCAGCACCGGACCGTCGCGCAGCGACAGCGACGCCGGGTCGTGCAGCGTCACCCAGTGGGCGGCCAGCGCGATCTCCTGCCACTCCCTCTCCCGCAGCTCCTCCTGGGTCGCGATCACGGCCTCGCACGCCGAAGCGGTGTCAAGGTCAGCGATCCAGATCGTGTCGAACATGTGTTCGAGTATACTCCGGGACAGTCCGGTCAGTCGAGAGGGAAAGCCCTTGTCCACAAGGGATATCTCGACAGGGCGATGGTCTGCTCCTCGGAAGAGTCCGCGGTGGCGATGTTGTTCTTCCCCTTCTCCAGCGATACGGGCGAACGTGCCTCCTACTTGTCGTCGGTGCGAGTACGTCGGCTAGAGTTCGTCGCCTGCTTAGCTGCAGGATGTGCCCGCAGGACAGGCGGCTGGTTGTCGTCAGATGCCGGACAAGACGTGACTGTCTGCCTCGGTCGACCGGAGGAGGGCGGGTGAGGATCCTCGTCGTCGACGATCTCCGAACGTTCCCGAGACTCGGGGCTGAGTACGCACGCACGTCGGCTGAGGCGTTGGTCGTTCTCGACCAGCTCGTGGGCTCGGAGGCGGTGCTTGATGAGCTGTGGCTTGACCACGACCTGGGTACAGGAGCTGACGGAGCGCTCGACGATATCGGCCCCGTCGTCGACTGGCTCTGCGAGCGAGCGTTCTTCGGCGAAGCGCCGCGCATCGGAGTGGTCGTCGTGCACACCAGCAATCCTGTCGGTGCTCGGATGATCGATGCAGCCCTTCAACGGTGGTACCCCGTACGTCGCGTCGACGCGCTCGATGCCGGCGCCACGGTCGCGCCACGTGATGAGCGCGGTGAATGAGGAGTAACGACCAGAGCTTCTGGCCCAACCCATGGAAGGGCAACTGCGCACCGGGCCCTGGCACAGGGTTCGCAATGGCGTGGTAGGTCCGATGATGGCGCCGCTGGGGTCAACCACTGCTGTCCAGGCGCCCGACAGGTTCTCGATTGCCGCCCTGTAGAACGGTCATGACACACAAAAGCCCAGGTCAATGGCGAGATCGGCCTGGGCTTCGGTGCGTGCGC
>JBDTXF010000325.1:0-4334 GCA_040006355.1 Nocardioidaceae bacterium
CGTCGATGAAGACGTAAGAAGCCGCGGCGTGCAAGGCCGTCACCGTCTTGCCGCTTGCGCGCGCCCCCCTCGATCACCACCGCCCCGAGGCAGGGAGGGCGCGTTGCACCGCGCTGTCGATCACGCGTGGCCGGTACTCGCGACCGAGTGCCGCAACCGTATCCATGAAGGCAATGTACTGCTGCCGGTGCGCTCTGCCGACGATTGCAGGGTGGCTAGGCGGATGATTGCAGGACTGCTAACCGGATAGTTGCGGAGTGCGTGGCCGGATGGTTGCAGCCGCCCGCCGAGCAGAAGTCGACGCTCTCATGTGCTAGCTCATGTGCTACCGACCCCGGCTTGCCCACCCCTCGACGCAGCGACGGCGGGGGAGATGTCAGCCGGACGACCACCGTCCGCGGCCTGCACCCGCGGGACGCCGAGGTCACCGATCTCGACAAGTCCGCGCAGACCTCGCCGGCGTGCACCGCCCGACGACTTCGCCGTGGACTCCATGCGCTGGTGGGTCTGAGTGGGTCCGAGCCGGTCGGTTGTCAAGAGTTCAGCTCACTGTCACACGGCGTAACGGTCCCGACTCATCGCTGGGGCACTCTGGCGGGGACAGACTCCACCGCACCCTGGGGACCCAGATGACTGCATCGATCCACGAGACCACCACGATTGCGCCGACCCTGCGCACCCTGCCGCGCAGGGACGCCGCGATCACCGACCTGGAGAAGGTGCGCTCCGAGCGCCTCGCCAGTGCCCAGCAGCGACGCGCGGCCGCCCGCACGAGGGACCTGACCGCTCTGCTCCGCGGCCGTCCGGATCTGGCAGGCGTGCACTCGCCGGCCGACTTCGCGGTGGACGCCGCCCTCTGGTGCGTCTGAGGCCTCCTCAGCGTCGGCGACCCACGCCGAACACGCCCCGCACGATCTCGCGGGCAGCGGTCCGCATCATCTGACGGGCCACCGGTGACGTCATGATGTCCTGCACGACATCGGTGCCGGCTGGGCGCGGCGTCGCCTTCTTCCGTGGGCCTGCGCCCTTCGGGTAGTCGAGGTGCTGGTCCGCGGTGGCGTCCTGCTCCCGGCCCGCCTGCGCCGCTCCGGACTCCAGCTTCGCAGCCAGCATCTCCCGGGCGGACTCCCGGTCGACGGCCTCGGCGTACCTCGACCGCAGTGACGACCCGTCGACGACCGCGGCCATCGCTGCCGGGTCGGCGGGCCCCATCAGCGACTCCGGGGCCCGGAGCCGGGTCCAAGCGACCGGGGTGGGGGCACCACGGTCGTTCATCACCGTCACGATCGCCTCACCGATCCCGAGCGAGAGGATCACCTTGCCCAGGTCGTCATACGACGACGTCGGGTAGGTGTTCACCGTCGCCTTCAGGGCCTTGGCGTCGTTGGGGGTCGCCGCCCGGAGCTGGTGCTGGACCCGGGACCCGAGCTGGCCCAGCACCCCGTCCGGTACGTCGGTGGGGCTCTGGGTCACGAAGAAGACCCCGACGCCCTTGGACCGGATCAGCCGCACGGTCTGGGTGATGGCCGCCACGAAGTCCTTGGACGCGTCGGTGAAGAGCAGGTGCGCCTCGTCGAAGAAGAACACCAGGCTCGGCTTCTCGGGGTCACCGACCTCCGGGAGGTCGTGGAACAGGTCGGCCAGCAGCCACATCAGGAACGTCGAGAACACCGCGGGCCGGTCCTGCAGGTCCGGCAGCTCGACCAGCGAGATGACACCGCGGCCGTCTGAGGAGGTGCGGAGCAGGTCGTGGGTGTCGAACTCCGGCTCGCCGAAGAACGCGTCGGCGCCCTGGTCCTCGAAGACGATCAGCTCGCGCAGGATGACCCCGGCGGTGGCCGACGACAGCCCGCCGAGCCCCTTGAGGTCGGCCTTTCCCTCGTCCGAGACCAGGAACGCGACCACAGCGCGCAGGTCGGCGAGGTCGAGCAGCGGGAGGCCGGCGCCGTCGGCATAGTGGAACACCAGGCCCAGCGAGGACTCCTGGGTGTCGTTGAGCCCGAGGACCTTCGACAGCAGCGTCGGTCCGAAGGAGGTCATCGTCGCGCGGAGCGGGATGCCGGCGCCCTGCCCGCCGAGGGCGAAGTACTCGACCGGGAAGCCCCTGGCGACCCACTGCTGGCCGACCGACGCCGCCCGCGCAGTGGTCCGAGGGCTCTCCTGCCCGGGCGTGGAGAGTCCGGACAGGTCGCCCTTGATGTCCGCGGCGAAGACCGGGACTCCCTGCGCGGACAGCTGCTCGGCCAGCAGCTGCAGGGTCTTGGTCTTGCCCGTGCCGGTGGCCCCGGCGACCAGGCCGTGGCGGTTGAGCATCGCGAGTGGGATCCGCACCTGCACGTCGGCGAGTCTGTCGGCGTCGAGCATCAGCGCACCGAGCTCGAGCGCCGGACCCTCGAACGAGTAGCCCTTGGCGACCTCGGCGGTGAGGGGGTCCTGGGGTGTGGGGTGCTCGCTCATGCACCGACCCTAGCGGCGAGGATCGGGACCCTATGCTAAGCAGCGTGATCTTCAAGCGAGTGGGCGACGGCCGTCCCTACCCGGACCATCGGCTGGCGCCGCGGGACTGGGCTGCGTTGCCTCCGAGGCAGGTCCGGCTCGACGAGCTGGTGACCACCAAGGACACCCTCCAGCTTGCTGCACTGCTCGACGAGGACTCGACCTTCTTCGGCGACCTGTTCGCCCACGTGGTGGACTGGCGGGGCGATCTCTACCTGGAGGACGGGCTGCACCGCGCCCTTCGCGCCGCGCTCCAGCAGCGCCACATGCTGCACGCCCGCGTGCACCTGGTCAGGGGATGAGCCGGTGAGGGGACGTCACGTGACCACCGGAGTCACCCTGCTGGTCCTGCTGGGCATCCTTGCCATCGGACTCGTGGTCGGCGCCCGGACCCTGTTCTCGCCGCTGCCCGGCAGCGACCCGACGGCCAGCGTCTCACCGACGTGCACGACCACCACGGTCAAGAAGGGGCAACGGGTGTTCGCCCGCCAGGTCCAGGTCAGCGTGTTCAATGCCGGCACGAGGTCCGGCCTCGCCGGCGACACCCTCGCGGCGCTGGCTCGGCGCGGCTTCAAGAAGGGCAGGACCGGCAACGCACCGGAAGGCAGCAAGGTCAAGGTGGCCCAGGTGTGGACCAGCCAGCGCAACGACACCGCGGCCCGGCTGGTCGCGCGGCAGTTCGGCGCGAAGATCAAGGTCTTCCTCAAGGACGGCAACCTCGGGCCGGGCGTCGACGTCGTCGTCGGCGACCGCTTCGACAAGCTCGTCAAGGCCACGAAGAGCGTGGTCGCGCGTCGCGCGTCCTCCGTCTGCGTGCCGACCGTCGGCCCCACGGCCGGCTGACTCTCAGCGGGGGTCCGGGTCGTCCAGCCAGTGCGCGAGCCGCCCTCGGGCGGAGACTGAGCGCAGCCGCTCCTCGGTCGCGTCGCGCAGCCTGCGGGGGGTCACCACCAGCACCTCGTCGCCGTGCTTGAGCACGGTCCGAGGCTCGGGCACCAGGGTATGCCCGTCACGGACGACCAGCGAGACCGATGCCCCGACCGGCAGCCGCAGCTCGCCCACCTCCACGCCATGCATCCGGGACAGTGGCGTGATGGTGACCTGGAGCAGGTCCGCCGCGACCCTCTCCAGGGGGGCCGCCTCGATGTCGACGTCCCGGGCCTCGCCGCGCTCGCCGACCCCGAGCCGGTCCGCCACCCACGGCAGCGTCGGACCGGTCATCAGCGTGGAGATCACCACCATCACGAAGACGATGTCGAAGAGCTCCTTGCTGCCTGCCACGTTCTCGGAGAGCGGGATCGTGGCGAGCACGATGGGTACGGCGCCGCGCAGGCCGGCCCAGGACACGAAGACGTTCTCCCGCAGCGAGAGCCGGTTGGTGAACGCGCAGGCGAGCACTGACAGCGGCCGGGCCACGAAGGCGAGCAGCAGACCGGCGAGCGCGGCGATGACCACGTGTCCCGGCGAGATGCGGTTCGGGACGGCCAGCAGCCCCAGCATCACGAACAGGCCGATCTGTGCGATCCACGCCACCCCCTCGCTGAAGGACCGGGTCGCAGCCCGGTGCGGCAGCTCGCTGTTGCCGAGCACGAGAGCCGCGGTGTAGACGGCTGCGAACCCCGACGCGTGCAGGGCGGTGGTCCCGGCGTACGCCAGGATCGTCAGCGACAGCACGGCGAGCGGGTAGAGGCCCGAGGACGGCAGCGCCACCCGCCGCATCATCCACGCGCCGCCGAGCCCGATGCCGAGACCCAGGACCACGCCGGTGAGGAGCTCGTAGACGACGATGCCGGCGAAGCCGAGCACCCCGTGGTCGAGGGCCGCGCCGGTGCTGACCA
>JBDTXF010000326.1:0-4330 GCA_040006355.1 Nocardioidaceae bacterium
CCTCCGGCGCCCTGGAGGGCGGGGCCGGCCAGGTCGGAGTACGCCGCCACCTTGGCCTCGTCGGTGACCTCCTTGTACACAGCGATCCAGTAGGCAGTCATGACGTCATCCTGCCCGACCGCTAGGCCCTCGAGCGTGCGAGGTCCGCCCGCTCGGTGTGGCAGAGGTCCCGCTGCACCTCGGCGGTGTCCCCGGCTGCCAGGAGCAGGTCGACGACCTCGTGCTGCATGCGTCCCGGTGCATCGTTCCAGCGCGTCAGCTCGAGCACCGTCGTCATCCTGCGGCTCGGCCCCGGGCACCAACGCACCGGCCGCCCGGGGTCCTCGCCCAGGGTGTGCCCGGCGAGGTCGAGGGTCCGCTGGACGAGCTGGGACCGGGCGCTGGCCGGGCCTCCGGCAGCCTGGACCACAGAGCCCACCAGACAGGCGCCGGTGACGTTCCGGTCCGCGGCCAGGCGCAGGTCGTAGGCCGTGACGGCCCGCTCGCCACCCTCGACCGCGACGGTGAACCACGCGCCCTGGACCCAGCCGGAGCTCACGATCGCGGCCGCCTTCTCGACGAGGTCGCGGATCGCGTGCAGCTCGGCGAGGCGGGCCGACAGTGCGTCGAGGTGCTCGAGCCGACGCCGCTCACGTCGGCGCTGACGTCGCGACGGGCCGATCAACCGGTCGAGAGGGACGGTGACGGTGCTCATGAGAACCTCCGCGTGGTCGAGGTGGGCGACCCGGGTTCAACTCTCAGCCTGCTCGGCCCGGATGGCAAGGGCACCGAGACATGGGATCGACGTCGCTCCGGCTCCGGACGGTGTACGCGGAGGGGAACGCGGCCTACGATCGTCGCACCGGTGCGAGGGACCGCTAGGTGGGCCGGATCGTCCGCGATCGCACCCGAGGGGTGCTGCGCGTGACCGACAGTCCGAACGGCTCGCCCCCGCCCGAGCAGACGCCCCGGAGGTCGTCCGGGCCGGCGCCCACGTGGCCGCCCCTGGTGTGGCCGGTGGAGCCCATCGAGTACGCACTCTCGGCCAGTGAGCAGCGACGTCGGCCGGTGCCGGGATCCACCGACGACGCGTTCTGCGCGGAGGTGGGTCGGCGACTGCTGCTCGCGCAGTTCGAGTTCAGTCGATGGATCCTGCGCCGGGTCGAGAAGGTGTCGTTCTCCTCCGACCGCCGGATGGCGCGACGATCCTCGATCGAGCTGCGGGTGCGTGACGACGCACCGCTCCTGGTCCCCGGCCCCGGGGGATCCGGCTCGGGCGGCTGCTGGTTGGTGCCCCTGTCGGTGATGAGGAGACGGACCCTGGTCGGGCTGGACCTGCGGGACGAGACCGGCGCGAGCCTGAGCATGCTGGGTCTGCGGTTCACCCAGAAGCTCGACGAGTCGATGTTGCGCGCCGCTGCGATGCTCGGCACCAACCGCGACGACCGCCCGCTGCCTCCCGGCGTCGAATCCTACGTCCGTCGGGTGATCTCGGGTCCCTATGCCGAGGTGAAGCAGGCCAAGCAGGACTACCACGACTGGCAGGTCGCCAAGGCGTCCGGTCAGGCGGCGCTGGACGCCCTGCCTCGCGCCATCGGAACGCTCGGGCCCTACTTCGACAACGTCCTGTTCGCGGCCGTGCTGGAGCGGATGTGGCACAACTTCACCCTCTACGTGCTGCTTCCGGCCGACGACCACCGACACCGCGTGGTGCACCTGGCCTTCGAGGAGCAGGTGACCTGGCGCTTCCAGGAGCCACACCTGGCACCGCCGGACTATCGACGTGACAGCAACGGCGGCCGCGACGTGCTGGCCTACCAGCCGCTGCGGTCCTGGGTGAACCTCAAGGACGCGCGACCAGAGCTGTTCGGGCTCAAGACCACCCGCATCCGGCTGCTCACACCCAGTGCCGAGAACTGCGCCTCCTACCACTTCGAGTTCACCGCACCCACCGGGCTGAGCATCTCCGGGGCAGCCCTGCTGGCGGGCCGGCCCAACGACCAGCCGGCGCGGTCCGCCGGGGCACCGTCCTGGGACCGGGTCGACAACCCCGGTCAGTCCGTCGGGCTCCACGCGGTCGAGGTCCCCAACGGCTCGCTGTGCCGGGCGCAGGTCGACCTGCGCATCCCCAGCCGTGGTTGGCTGAGCACCCTGCTCGTCTCGGCGGTCACGATCGCCATGGTCATGGTCACCGTCCTGTTCCACACGCGGTTGATCGGCGCGGACGGGGAGTGGACCGTGGGACAGGTCACGAACATCGTGCTGCTCCTGGTCACCGTCACCGCCGGCGCCGCGACGTACGTCGCACAGCACCACTCCAGCGACGTCGCCGCCCGGATGGTGTCAGGGCTGCGGATCCTGGGGACGGCTGCCCTCACGATCCCGGCGATGGTCGCGGTGCTCCTGGTCTACCTCCGAGACGAGCCGGAGGGGAGATATCAGGTGCCGGTGGCGTCGTTCCTCGGGCTGCTCACCGCGCTCAGCGTTCTCGCGGCCCTCGCCCTCGCGCGGGCATGGCGGTTCACCCGGGGGGACGAGCGACGCCTGGGCCACCCCTCGCCCTGGGAGATGTCGAGCATCGACGAGCATCCGATGCCGCTGCCCGGGATGTTCCGGGACCTGTTCCTCAGCTCACCCGGTCCCATGGCCACGGTGCCGGACGACGACCCGGTCACTGCACGCAGCACGTCGTTCGCCGCCCTGGTGGACGAGCTCGGCTTCGCCGAGAGGGCCATCGGGGTCGCCTCCGCCGAAGGCTGGCACGAGACCTACGGCTGGAACGACACCAGGCAGCGGACCGCTCTGGAGATGCTGGGCCGGATCGAGCAGACCGGACCCAACCCGACGGGGTGCCACTGCCGGCACGTCCCGAGCCACTGAGGCATCAGGTGCGAGGTGCGGAGCTGTTGACCTGGTCACCCCAGACCGCCTTGGCTCCCGAGTCGCCGACGCGATAGACCTGGACCGCGCTGGCCCGGGCCGCCACCACGGCCAGGACGCCGATGACCATGAGCAGGGACTTCCCGGGACGCTCCGGTCCGGCCCGTGGCCGGTCTGCCCGGCGGCGCTGCGGGTCGCCTGGTTGTTGTTGCGCCGCTGCAGCACCGAGTGAAGTGACGAGGACCAGCAGCGGGATCGCGAACCAGATCAGCCGGTCACCGAGCTCGGCGTGCTCACCCACGTCTCCTACCGGCTTCTCGAGGTCCTTCCCGCTCGAGGTGGCCAACTGCGTCAGGACCGTGGCCACCAGCGCCGCCGCGACCACGAGCGGTCCGCAGGAGCCTCTCCACCGTGGCACCGAGGCGACCACGATCGTGCCGACCACCGCCAGCGGCAGGAGCACCACGACGGCGTGGACGACGAAGACGTGGACCGGGATGCCGTCGATGAGGTCGAACATGGTGCCTCCGGTGGATCGGACGACGCGGTGGCCGCTGGGGTGCTGGTCGCCCCAGGCGTGTCCTGCCCATGCTCCCGGGAGCCCGCGAGGTGAGAGGACGAAGCCCTCTGCACCGGGGCCATGGGACCCGTCGGCTCTCGCGCTGGACTGCTCCGCCGGGACCTTCGGCACTTCTGCTTCCGACGCCGTCGGAGGACCGTCGGAGGATGACCCGGACCGCGCACGAGGAGACCACTACGACCCCCGAGGACCTGCTGGAGCCGTGGCGCGGATTCGTCGGTCAGGGCTGGCGCGACTCGGTCGACACCAGGTCGTTCCTGCAGGAGAACTACTCGCCGTACGACGGGACGGCCGCGTTCCTCGCCGGTCCCACCGATCGCACCGAGCACCTGTGGGCCAGGCTGGTGGCGATGTTCCCTCGGGAGCGCGAGCGCGGCGTCTACGACGTCGACGCGCACACCCCGTCCTCGATCACGGCACACGGACCGGGCTACATCGACCGCGAGGCCGAGCTGATCGTCGGCCTGCAGACCGATGCACCGCTGAGGCGGGCGATCATGCCGAACGGTGGCTGGCGGGTCGTCGAGACCAGCCTGGAGACCTACGGCTACGACGTCGATCCCCGGGTCGAGGAGATCTTCACGAAATATCGGAAGACCCACAACGACGGCGTCTTCGACGCCTACACGGCTGAGATCCTCGATGCCCGCCGTTCCCATGTCATCACCGGGCTCCCGGACGCCTACGGACGTGGACGCATCATCGGTGACTACCGGAGGGTGGCGCTCTACGGCGTCGACCGCCTGGTCCTCGACAAGCGCCTGGTGAAGGCATCCCTGGACGCGCTGCCGTCCAGCGACGACGTGATCCGCGACCGCGAGGAGCTGGCCGAGCAGATCAGGGCGCTGGCCGAGCTCCGCGCGATGGCGCTGTCCTACGGGGTCGACATAT
>JBDTXF010000327.1:0-4328 GCA_040006355.1 Nocardioidaceae bacterium
GGACCCGTCCGTCGAGGTCGGCGACGATCGCCCGGACCGTGGCGGCGTCCTGGCCGCCGGGGTCGGCGACCGGCCAGTCGACGTAGCGGACCCCGGGGACGTAGGGACATTGCTCGCCGCAGCCGAGCGTGATCGTCATGGCACTGGCGGCGATCGTGTCCCTGGTCAGCAGCTTCGGCTGCTCCTGGGAGGTGTCGAGCCCCAGGCCCTGGAGGACCTCGGCGACCTCGGGGTGGATGTGCTCGCCGGGCTGGGTGCCTGCCGAGAGTGCGGTGACCCGGCCGGCCGCGTAGTGCTCGGTGAGCAGCCGGGCGATCACCGAGCGGCCGCCGTTGCGGACGCAGGCGAAGACGACCTGCGGGACATCGCTCATGGCCGTGCCTCCCGCACCGGGTAGAACCGGCGCGCCCAGAGTCCGACGTAGACCAGCGCGACCAGCGCCGGGACCTCGATGAGCGGGCCGACGACCCCGGCGAGGGCCTGTCCGGAGGTGACCCCGAAGACGCCGATCGCCACCGCGATGGCGAGCTCGAAGTTGTTGCCGGCCGCGGTGAAGGAGACCGCGGTGGCACGCTCGTAGTCGAAGCCGAGCGCTCGGGTCAGCACCATCGAGCCGCCCCACATGATGGCGAAGTAGACCAGCAGCGGCACGGCGATGCGGACGACGTCGAGGGGTCGGCTGGTGATCGTGTCGCCCTGGAGTGCGAACAGGATGACGATCGTGAACAGCAGGCCGTAGAGCGCCGTGGGCCCGATCCGGGGGAGGAACCGGGACTCGTACCACTCCCGGCCCTTGGCCCTCTCACCGACCGTCCGGGTCAGGTAGCCCGCGAGGAGCGGGATGCCGAGGAAGACCAGCACCGACCTGGCGATGCCCCACACGGAGACGTCGAGGGCGTTCTGCTGGAGGCCGAGCCAGCCGGGCAGGACCTGCAGGTAGAAGTAGCCGAGCAGGGCGAAGGCGAGGATCTGGAAGACCGCGTTGATCGCGACCAGGATGGCGGCGGCCTCGCGGTCGCCGCAGGCGAGGTCGTTCCAGATCAGCACCATCGCGATGCACCGCGCGAGGCCGACGATGATCAGGCCGGTGCGGTAGGCCGGGAGGTCGGGCAGCAGCAGCCAGGCCAGGCTGAACATCAGCGCCGGTCCGAGCACCCAGTTGAGCACGATCGAGGTGACCAGGAGTCGGCGGTCACCCGTCACGCGACCGAGCTCGTCGTAGCGGACCTTGGCCAGCACCGGATACATCATCACCAGCAGCCCGATCGCGATCGGCAGCGACACCGAGCCGACCTCCACGGCGGCTAGGGCGTCGTCGAGGCCGGGGACGAGTCGGCCGAGCAACAGCCCGACCGCCATCGCGACCCCGATCCACACCGGCAGGAACCGGTCGAGGACCGAGAGCTGGTGCAGCACGTCGCCGTGTCCGGTGGCGCGGGTCTCGTGGACGGTGTCGCTCATGCCGGGGCTTCGGCGAGGTCGGCGCCGCGACCCGCTGCGGCAGCGGGGGACAGCAGGGTGACCAGTGCGGCCATCGCCTGCGGTCGCGCCTTGTAGAACACCCACGTGCCGCGCTTGTCCCGGTCCAGCAGCCCGCTCTCGTGGAGCACCTTGAGGTGGTGGCTGATGGTGGGCTGCGAGAGGTCGAAGTGCGGGGTCAGCTCGCAGACGCAGGCCTCCTCGCCCTCGTGGGACAGCACGATCGACAGCAGCCGCAGCCGCACCGGGTCGGCGATCGCCTTGAGCAGCGACGCCACCTGGGCCGCCTGGTCGGGGCTCATCGGCTCATGGGTCAGCGGGGTGCAGCAGGCCAGCACGTCGTCGAGAGCCGGTTGCCGGCGGACGCCTCGGAAGTTCGACATGTCTCTATATTGACAGATGTCAATGCAATGCGCAGCCGGACGGTGTCGGGGCGCTGCGGACGGACCGAGGGACCCCCCGAGGGGTGGGCCGGCGGTGGGGCCGAGGACCTAGGATGCCCGCATGACCGACCAGACCCTCCTGGACACGGCACGCGCACTGGCTGGACGCCTGGCCCCCGGGGACCTTGACTCCACGTTGGCCCAGATCACCCGGGCCGCGGTCGAGGTGCTTCCCGGAGTGGACCACGCCAGCATCACGATCCGGAAGAGCGACGACTCCCTGACCACGGCCGCGCCGACCCACGACCTGCTCCTGCGGCTGGACGCCGCGCAGTACGACCTGCACGAGGGGCCGTGCTACGAGGCGGCCACCGACGAGAAGCAGGTCGTGTCGTCCGACCTGCGCCACGACGACCGCTTCCCCCGCTACGGCGTCGCGGCCGTCGCCGAGGGCATCAACGCGCAGAGCGGCGTGCGGCTCTTCGACGGGACCGGCGGCAGCGGTGCCCTCAACCTGTACTCCGCGCACGTGGGCGCGTTCGACGACGTGGAGTCGCTGGCGGCGCTGTTCGCGCACCAGGCGGGACAGGCGATCTCCTACGCCCAGGAGATCGGCAACCTGGCCGAGGCGGTCCGCACCCGGACCATGATCGGTCAGGCGGTCGGCATCGTGATGGAGCGCTACGGGCTGACCGCGGAGCGCGGGTTCGCCTTCCTGCAGCGGCTCTCCTCGCACCGCAACCTCAAGCTCCGGCTGGTGGCCCAGGAGATCGTCGACGGCGCCGCGACGGGCGCGTTGGACTAGTCCGATCGGTCCGGGCGCCGCAGGTGCATGCCGGCAGCGGCTTCGGGTATCTTCTGGGCCTCATGGCCACCAACACCCGCGTCGTCGACACCGTCCCGGACCACGTCTGGAAGGTGCTCGCGGACGGCTGGCTCTATCCCCTGTGGGTGGTGGGTGCCACCCGGATCCGGGCCGTGGAGCCCGAGTGGCCGCTGGTCGGCTCCAAGATCCACCACTCGTTCGGGGTCTGGCCGGCGGTGGTGGACGACAACACCGAGGTGCTCGCCTGCGAGCCCGGTCGGCTGCTGCGGCTGCGGGCGCGTGGCTGGCCGATGGGCGAGGCCGAGGTCACCCTCACGCTGTCCGCCTCCGGTGCCGGCACCCACGTGGAGATCGTGGAGGACGCCGTGTCGGGTCCCGGCCTGCTGATGCCCAAGCCGCTGCGCGACCTGTCCATCAAGGTGCGCAACGCCGAGACGCTGCGCCGGCTGGCGCTGCTGGCCGAGGGGCGAGCATCGGCCTGACCCGGCCGGCCCGGTCGGGACCGGTGCGCTCGTGAGGTCGCGAGAGTACGACGCGGTCGTGGTGGGCGCCGGCCCCAACGGCCTGGTCGCTGCGAACCTGCTGGTCGACGCCGGCTGGTCGGTGCTCGTCCTGGAGGCGCAGGACGAGGTCGGCGGCGCGGTGCGCAGCGCCGACGACGTCGCTCCGGGCTTCGTGCACGACACCTTCAGCGCGTTCTACCCGCTGGCGGCGGTGTCCCCGAGCATCCGCTCCTTCCACCTCGAGGACCACGGACTGCAGTGGCGGCACGCCCCGGCAGTGCTGGGCCACCCCACCCCGGACGGCTCGTGGGCGCTGCTGCACCGGGACCGGGAGGTGACCGCCCGACTCGCGGACCTGCAGCACCCCGGCGACGGCGAGGCGTGGATCGAGCTGTGCCAGGAGTGGGACCGGATCGGGGACCACCTCGTGGGTGCCCTCCTGAGCCCGTTCCCGCCGGTCCGGCACGGACTGGGTGTGCTCGCCCGGCTGCGCTCGGTCGGTGGGCTGGGCTTCGTGAAGACGCTGCTGACCCCGGCGGCCCAGCTCGGTGCGTCGCGGTTCGGCGGCCAGGCACCCCGTC
Source organism: Nocardioidaceae bacterium (assembly GCA_040006355.1). Lineage (GTDB taxonomy): Bacteria > Actinomycetota > Actinomycetes > Propionibacteriales > Nocardioidaceae > Nocardioides_B. Next base: position 3,773 of record JBDTXF010000327.1, read on the forward strand.
TGCTGCTGGCCGGCAACGCGGGCCACGCCGACATCCCGCTCGACGCCACCGGCTCCGGCCTGATGGGGCTGCTGATGACGATGCTCGGCCAGACGGTGGGCTTCCCGGTGCCCGAGGGCGGCGCCGGCAACCTGGCACTCGCGCTGGCCCGTCGCCTCGAGTCGCTCGGCGGCGAGGTGCAGTGCGCCTCGCAGGTGGTGCGCATCCACGTCGACGGCGGTCGCGCGACGGCCGTCGAGACCGCGGACGGCGAGCTCGCCCGCGCGCGCCGCGCCGTCGTCGCCGACGTGGTCGCACCGCACCTCTACGGCCGCCTGCTGCGCGAGGACGACGTTCCGGCGCGTACGACGCGGGGCATGCGTCGCTTCGAGCTCGACCCGTCGACGGTCAAGGTGGACTGGGCGCTGGACGGGCCGGTGCCGTGGGCGAGCCCCCCTGCGCATGCTCCGGGAACGGTGCACGTCGCGGACTCGGTGGCGGAGATGACCGAGACCTTCACCCAGATCGCCTCCGGCGCCGTTCCCGCGCGCCCGTTCCTGCTGGCCGGGCAGATGAC
>JBDTXF010000328.1:0-4327 GCA_040006355.1 Nocardioidaceae bacterium
GCGGGGCGCACTGCCTGAAGTACGGCTTCACCACCAACCACGTCCTCGGCGCCGAGCTCGTCACGCCGCAGGGCGACGTCGTCCAGCTCGGTGGCGCAGCCCCCGACAGCCCCGGCTACGACCTGCTCGGAGCCGTCGTCGGGTCCGAGGGCACGCTCGGCATCGTCACCTCGGCGACCGTCCGGCTGGTCCGGCTCCCCGAGGAGGTGCGCACCGTGCTGGTCGGCTTCGAGACCACCGACCAGGCCGGCGCCGCGACCTCGGCGATCATCGCCGCCGGCATCGTGCCCGCGGCGATCGAGATGATGGACGCCCTCGCGATCGAGGCTGCGGAGGCGGCAGTGCGGTGCAACTACCCGCACGGTGCGGGCGCCGTCTTGGTGATCGAGCTCGACGGCGCCGCTCACGAGGTGGGCCAGGAGTACGACGAGGTGGAACGGCTCTGCGGCGAGAACGGTGCCTTCGAGCAGCGCCTCGCGACCGACCCGGCCGACCGCGCGCTGATCTGGAAGGGCCGCAAGTCCGCGTTCGCGGCCGTGGGCCGGATCAGCCCGGACTACATCGTCCAGGACGGGGTGATCCCGCGCACCGCGCTGCCCGAGGTGCTGAGGGCGATCGCCGAGCTGTCCGGGAGCTCAGGCGTGCGGGTGGCCAACGTCTTCCACGCCGGCGACGGCAACCTGCACCCGCTGGTGCTCTTCGACGACGCGGTGGAGGGCGAGGGCGAGGAGGCCGAGCGGGTCAGTGGCGCGATCCTCGACCTCTGCATCGAGCACGGCGGCTCCATCACCGGCGAGCACGGCGTCGGCATCGACAAGGCGAAGTACATGCCCCGGATGTACAACGAGGACGACCTCGACACCATGCAGCTGGTGCGCTGCGCGTTCGACCCGGACAACATCTCCAACCCCGGCAAGGTGTTCCCGACCCCTCGGCTCTGCGGCGAGGTGCCCGGACGGCACCAGGGCGCACATCCGCTGCAGGAAGCCGGTCTGGCGGAGGTGTTCTGATGCCCACCCAGATCGACTCGGCCCGCCAAGCCGTCAGCTCCGCGTGCGAGGACGTGCGCGAGGCCACCGACGACGACCACGTCGACGGGGTGGCCCCGTCCCTCGTCGCCCGTCCGACGTCGACCGAGCAGGTGTCCGACGTCCTGCGTGCGGCCGCCGGTCACGGGCTCGCCGTGGTGCCACGCGGCCGCGGGACCAAGCTGTCGTGGGGGCGCCCACCGACCTCGGTGGACCTGGTCGTCGACGTGAGCGCGATGGACCGGGTCCTCGAGCACGCGGCCGGCGACCTGATCGTCGCCACCCAGGCCGGGACCCGGCTGGCCGGCCTCCAGGACGCCGTGGGGAGCGGCGGCCAGCGGCTGATGCTCGACGAGACCGTCCCCGGTGCCAGCATCGGCGGGGTCCTGGCCGCCAACACCAGCGGACCCCGGCGCCTGGTCGCGGGCACCCCCCGCGACCTGCTGATCGGCATCACCGTGGTGCGGGCCGACGGGGTGGTCGCCAAGGCCGGCGGCCGGGTCGTCAAGAACGTCGCCGGCTACGACCTCGGCAAGCTGATGATCGGCTCGTTCGGGACGCTGGGGGTGATCACCGAGGCGCTGTTCCGGCTGCACCCGCTGCCCGAGGTGAGGCGCTGGGTCACCGTGCCGGTCGCGGACGCGGTGCAGGCCCACGAGCTGGTGCAGTCCGCGGTGCACTCCCAGGCCGTCCCCGGCGCCATCGAGCTCGACTGGCCCAGCGGCGGTGAGGGCTCGGTGACGGTGCTCCTCGAGGGCCGCGCCGAGGGCGTCGAGGGGCGCACCCGCACGGTCCAGGAGCTCCTCGGCGGGACCTCGAACGTCTCCGACTGCGAGCCGTCCGGCTGGGCGTCGTACCCGTGGAGCGAGGGCGGGACCGCGCTCAAGCTCACGTTCGCGCTGTCCGGGCTCGCCGACGTGGTCACCGCCGCCCGGGAGAGCGGCGTGGACCTGCGCGGCTCCGCCGGGACCGGTGTGGTCTACGCGGCGGTGCCGCACCCGGACGGGGCCGAGGCCGCCGTCACGCGGCTGCGCGAGGTGTGCACCCGGCACCGCGGCAGCCTCGTCGTGGTCGACGCGCCACCCGAGGTCAAGAAGGCGGTCGACGTCTGGGGCCCGGTGCCCGCACTCGACCTGATGCGTCGCGTCAAGGACAGGTTCGACACCGACCACCGGCTCGCGCCGGGGAGATTCGTGGGGGGCATCTGAGTGACCCAGCAACAGGGCACGTCCGGGACCGGAGCGGTGGGGGAGACCGGCAGCATCGTCGAGGCACCGCTGGTCGATCTCGGGATGCCGATGTCCACCGGCGCGTTCGACGACCACCACCCGCCGGACGCGGCATTGATCGGTGACTGCGTGCACTGCGGCTTCTGCCTGCCGACATGTCCGACGTACGTCTTGTGGGGCGAGGAGATGGACTCCCCCCGAGGGCGGATCTACCTGATGAAGCAGGGCCTCGAGGGCGAGCCGATGACCGACTCGATGGTGTCCCACTGGGACGCCTGCCTGGGATGCATGGCGTGCGTGACCGCGTGCCCCTCGGGCGTGCAGTACGACCGGCTGATCGAGCAGACCCGCGCCCAGGTGGAGCGCCGGCACGACCGGACCGCCAAGGACAAGGCCCTGCGGGCGCTGATCTTCGCGCTGTTCCCGCACCCGCGCCGGCTGCGGCTGGTGCGGGGCCCGCTGCGGCTGCTCCAGCGCACCGGACTCGACCGGGCGATGCGGCGCACCGGCCTGCTGGAGCGGATGGCGCCGCAGCTGGCGGCGATGGAGAGCCTCGCGCCGCGGCTGGGCAGGCCGGAGCCGCTGCCCGACCGGATCTCCGCCACCGGTGAGCGCCGTGCCGTCGTCGGGCTCCTCACCGGCTGCGTGCAGGGGGCCTTCTTCCCCGGGGTGAACGCAGCGACCGCCCGGGTCCTGCAGGCCGAGGGCTGTGACGTGGTGGTGCCCCGGACGCAGGGCTGCTGCGGCGCCCTGTCCACGCACAACGGCCGGGAGGAGGAGGCGCAGGGCTTCGCGCGGCGACTCGTCGACGTCTTCGAGGCCACCGGGGTGGACACGGTGGTGGTCAACGCGGCCGGCTGCGGCTCCACGATGAAGGAGTACGCCGAGCTGCTGGCCGACGACCCGGCGTACGCCGAGCGGGCGAAGGCCTTCGCGGAGCGGGTCCGCGACGTCGCGGAGATCCTCGCCGAGCTCGGTCCGGTCGCCCCGCGGCACCCGCTGCCGATGACCGTCGCCTATCACGACGCCTGCCACCTGGCCCACGCGCAGGGGATCAGGGCGCAGCCCCGCGACCTGCTGCGCGCGATCCCCGGCCTCCAGCTGCGGGAGATCTCCGAGCCTGAGCTGTGCTGCGGCTCGGCCGGCATCTACAACATCATCAACCCCGAGCCGGCTCGTGAGCTCGGGGACCGCAAGGCCGCGAACATCGTCGCCACCGGTGCCGAGGTGCTGGTCACGGCCAACCCGGGGTGCCTGATGCAGGTGACCTCGGCGATCGAGCGGTCCGGCCATCCGATGGGGATGGCACACACCGTGGAAGTGCTCGACGCCTCCATCCGCGGGCTGTCGCCCGACACCCTCCGCCCGTCCAACCCCTCCGGGAGCTGACGCCATGTTCACCCAAGACCCCCGAGCAGTCGGAGACTCGCTGCTGCTGTCCGCGCTGTGCGCCATGATTCCCCTGGCGGTGCTGTTCGTGCTGCTGGGCGGGCTGAAGCTCCGAGCCTGGGTCTCCGGCCTGATCGCGCTGGTGGCTGCGCTCGTGGTTGCCGTCGTCCTGTTCGGCATGCCCGTGGGGCAGGGGATCAGCGCCGCCGTCAACGGTGCCCTGTTCGGCTTCTTCCCGATCCTGTGGATCGTGATCAACGCGGTGTGGATCTACAACCTCACGGTGGCCTCGGGACACTTCGAGGTGCTGCGGCGCTCCTTCGAGAAGGTGAGCCCCGACCAGCGGATCCAGGCGATCATCATCGCCTTCTGCTTCGGGGCGCTGCTGGAGGCGCTGGCCGGGTTCGGCACGCCGGTCGCGATCTCGGTCGTGATGCTGATGTCGCTGGGGTTCAAGCCCGTCAAGGCCGCCACCGTGGCGCTGGTGGCCAACACCGCACCGGTCGCCTTCGGCGCGGTCGCGATCCCGATCGTCACCCTGGCGCCGATCGCCGCCGGGGTGAGCAACGACCCGCGGCTCTCGGACGCCAGCGCCCTGCACACGCTCGGGTCGATGGTCGGCCGGCAGACGCCGATCCTGGCGCTCGTGGTGCCGCTGATCCTCGTCTTCATCGTCGACGG
>JBDTXF010000329.1:0-4315 GCA_040006355.1 Nocardioidaceae bacterium
TCCTCGTCTACCGAGCCAGCGGCAGCCTCGCGCTCCTGACCGACGTGATCCATAACGGCGGCGATGCCCTCACCGCCATCCCTCTGGGGGCCGCCTTCCTCCTGCGCAGCGATCGAGCCGAACGCTGGTCCGGCTACTTCGTGGTGTTCGTCATCTTCGCCAGCGCCCTGCTGGCCCTCCAGCAGGTCATCGAGAGGTTTCTGCAGCCGAGCACGCCGACGCACCTCGTCGCCCTGCTCCTGGCAGGGGTGGTCGGTGTGATCGGCAACGAGATCGCCGCCGTCATCCGGTGGCGGGCCGGTCGCCGACTCGAGAGCGCAGCGCTGATCGCAGACGGACGCCACGCCAGAGCAGACGGCTACGTGAGCGCAGGCATCGTCGTCAGCACCGTGTTCATCGCCGTAGGACTGCCCATCGCCGACCCGATCATCGGGCTCCTCATCACCAGCCTCATCCTGCGTGCCACCTACCAGTCCTGGGCCACCATCCGCCGCGCGTAGCTTGGAGATCGCCTAGCATCCGCACGTGCCTTGTTGAGGGCAGTTGCGCTCGTCTGGATCCGCGATCCGCTCCTTCGAAGTACGGAGAGGGCGGCAAGGTGTGGGAGATCGGCTCGAAGGAACGGCGCCTACCGGCCCCGCCCTCGGTGGTGTGGGAGTCACTCGTCGACCCCCCTCGATCCGGGACTCGGCCGTGGTTGGTCATGCTCGCCCGCGAGGTGGAGCCGAGGACCGTGAGGGCCGAGAGACACACCTCTGTCGTGTGGTCATCGCTGTGGTCGGACCGGCCCGATGATCAGATCCACTTCGATCTCGTGGACGTGGGTGGTGAGACCTCGCTGAGGTTCACCTTGCTGACGCCGAAGGAGGCTTCCGACGAGGGAGCGAGCCGACAGCTCCGTCGAAGGATCAGTCGGCTCGTGTTCGGCGAGCTGAGGTACTCCTACGGGCAGTAGCAGTCGTGCCAGGCGATCACGTCCCCCAGTGCTCAGCTCGGCGTACCGCCGTTGTCGTTGTCGCGGTCGGTCAGACGCCTTTTCGACAAAATCGATTTGCCCTGAACCGGCCGCTGCTACCGTCGATCATGGGCCTCACGTGAGCAGCGACGGATCGATTCCGTTGGACACGAGTGCTCGCGTCTGCGTCCGGCCGTGTCCCGTCGGGCCTCGGCGATGACTCCCATGATCTCCGGTGACGTCGCGATGACTCTTCGGGAGGGCCGGGACGGTCTGGCGCTGCTGGACAGGAACTCGCCGCTTCGACTGCTGGTCATCGAGGACTCCTCCACCGACAGCCACCTGGTGCTTGCGTTGCTCCGGGACCAGCTCCCTCATGCTCTCGTCGACGTCGAGGTCAGCCTGGACGCCGCGCTGGACCTGCTCGCCGAGCACCGGTTCGACCTCGTGCTTGCGGATCTGCCCGAGGCGCAGAGAGCGCCGGTCGTGCGGGCGGTGCGGAACACCCGGCCGGAGACCCCGCTGATGGTGCTCACCGGCCGCATCGACGGTGCCTTGGCGCTGTGGGCTCTCGCCGAAGGGGCTCAGGACCTCTCGGTGGAGGGGCAGCAGGACCAACCTGGTCTGGCCACTGCACTGGTGCACGCGCTGCGGCGCGAGCGTGCCGAGGAGGAGTCGCTCCGCTATCTCGAGCTGGCACGAGGACTCCTCGATGCCTGGGACGTCCCCACCTGCGCCGTCGACTGCGAGAGCCGGATCGTCGCGGTGAACCGTGCCTGGCGCGACTTCGTCGAGGACAACGACGGAACAGACGAGCTGTGCGGCGTCGGTGTCAGCTATCTCGACACCTGCGACCGTGCCGCAGCCGACGTGCAGGTTGTCGGGGCGGCCGAGGCCGCGCTCGTCGCTCAGGGCATCCGTCACGTGCTCGACGGTTCGCTGGACCGTTTCCGGCACGACTATCCGTGTCATTCACCCAGCGAGAACCGCTGGTTCACCGTCCAGGTGACGCCGGCACTCGTCAACGACGGCAGGGGGGCCGTGATCACGCACGTCGACGTGACGGACCTGCATGTGCTCCAGGTGTCCTTCGCTCATCAGTCGCTGCACGACCCGCTCACCGGACTCCCCAACCGAGCATTGGTGGAGGACCGTCTCGGACAGGCGATCAGCGACGGCGACCGCAGCGGGCTCGGGGTGGCCGTCGCCCACCTCGACCTCTTCCGGTATCAGGGCGTCAACGACCGTCTCGGGTACCGCGGGGGAGACGCCGTCCTCGTCCAGGTCGCCGAGAGACTCCTGGCGCAGCTGCGTCCCGGCGCGACGCTGGCCCGCCTGGCGGGTGACGAGTTCCTGGTGCTCTGGCGCGACCTGGACGCGGACCACCCGGACGAGGCCGTCGCCTGGAGCGAGGAGCTTTTGGGCGTCCTGGAGCGCCCGTTCGACATCGCCGACGTGTCGGTGCACGTCTCCGCCAGCGTCGGCGTCGCCAGGCACACATGCGGGCATGATGTCGACCAGCTCCTGCATGCGGCGGACGCTGCTCTGATCGACGCCAAGACCCGAGGTCCCGGGTGTGTAGCCCTCTTCACCGAGGAGCTGCTGGAGGAACGCACGTATCGGATGGTCCTGGAGGCGGAGCTTCGGCTGGCGCTGGCTGAACCCATCACCCAGCTCGTCCTGCACTACCAACCCGTGGTGAACCTCACCTCGGGGAAGGTGGTCGCCGTCGAGTCGCTCGTGCGCTGGCAGCACCCCGTCCGAGGTCTGTTGGGACCGGACCGCTTCATCCCCTTGGCAGAGGCTGCCGGCCTCGTCCACCTCATCGGGGACTGGGTCCTGCTCCAGGCCATCCGGGACCAGGCCTCCCTGACCCACGAGGGTCGGGAGCTCGACCTGGCCGTGAACTTCTCCGTGCAGCAGCTCGACGAACAGACGGTCACAAAGTTGCGAAGAGCCATCGAGGCCGGCGACGTGAGAGCCAGCCGCCTGATCCTCGAGGTGACCGAGTCGGCCTTCGTCAAGGACGAGAAGACCATGACGACCACGCTCGAGGCCCTGTCTGAGCTGGGGATCAGGATCGCCGTCGACGACTTCGGCACCGGCTACAGCTCGTTGCTCTACCTGAGCCGCTACCCCATCGACGTACTCAAGATCGACTGTCAGTTCGTGGCAGGCATCGGGAAGAGACAGGACGACGAGGCGATCTGCGCAAGCATCATCAGTCTCGCGGCGGCCGTGGGTGCCACGTCCATCGGTGAAGGGGTGGAGACCTCAGAGCAGTATGCCGTCCTGCGGTCTCTCGGGTGCGTCCAGGCCCAAGGCTTCCTGTGGTCCCCGGCAGTCCCGATCGACGAGCTCGCTGCCGCCCTGGCCGCCTGCGACCGGATCCCGGTGGCTGCGCCGCCGTCGCGGCCGTCGAGGACACGACAGGATCTGGACTCCGAAACGGCAGCTTTCATGGCGAGGATGCATACGGAGGGCGGGTCGTCGCAGACCATCGATGGTGCCCTTGACCGGCGTACGTCGAGGGGGATCGCAGGTCGGTTGACGCCGGAAGAGCCCCCTGATGGGGCTCCTGGGTCCTCACGACACGGCTAGCGCCCTCGTCCCCTGTGCCGGAGGGCCTCGACGGCTCGCCGTCACCCGTCTCTCACACGACGTCTCGTCGCTGGACCGCCGCGAGTCCGGCGGCGGCGGGGACGAGTGCCCACACGAGGATGGCGAGGACGGCGGCCCAGAGGCTGACGTCGGAGCTGACCCCGGAGATGACGAGCAACAGGGACGGTGGGATCCACGAGGCGACATCGGTGAACAGCTGAGCGCCGAGCGGCGGGACTACGAAGAGCAACAGGACGGCAGTGGTGACGGCACCTCCGATGTTGCGGATCAGGGCACCGAGCCCGGCCCCGAGGGTGGCACCGATCGCGCCGGCGAGGGTGGTGGCTGCAAAGAGCCGGGCCACGTCACCGGCCGAGAGCAGGAAGCCGTGACCGGTGCTGGGCAATGCCAGGGCGATCCCGGTGACGACGAGTGCCTGCCCGAGGAAGGCGAGCACCGCCCCACCCATCAGCACCGCGGTCAGCTGGGCAAGCACGGCTCGGGTGCGGTGGGGGGACGTCAAGAACATCGGTACGACGGTGTGGTGCCCGTATTCACGGGCCACGGCGATGGCCCCGAACAGGCTGGTGCCGATCATCGCGTTGAACGCGAAGGCCATCAGGGACTTCTGGTCCGCAGCGGTGGCGACGAACCCCTTGCTGCCGTCCGCGTCGGTGGCGAAGGCGACGACCGCCGCATCGAGACCGGCGATGACGACCAGGACGGCCAGGAAGCCCCACGGCAGCTTGGTGGTGGTGA
>JBDTXF010000330.1:0-4310 GCA_040006355.1 Nocardioidaceae bacterium
ATGACCTGACGCGCGCGGACCTTGCCGAGACCCGGCATCGACTGGAGCAGGTCGAAGACCCGCATCTTGCCGACGACGTCGTTCTGCTGGCCCTGCTTGAGCACGTCCACGATCGAGGCTCCGGAGTGCTTGAGACGGTTCTTGATCTCGGCCCGTTCGCGGCGGGAGGCAGCGGCCTTCTCGAGGTTCGCCTGTCGCTGTTCCGGCGTGAGTTGCGGCAGAGCCACAGTGCTGACCTCGTCCTGTGCGTGGTGCGAGCGGATGAACATCCGAAATCTAGCCATCCGAGCGCCGTCGTCGCAACGCGCGCACGTGCCCGCGACGGGTGGAGGGGACCAGAAGACAGCAGGATCACACCCTGGGGCCAGACGAGGCGGTCAGCCATGCAGGCCCCGCCTGCGCAGCAGCGGCTCCGTGCTCGGGCCGCGGCCCCGGATCGTCGTGAAGGCCCCCACCGGGTCCACGGTGCCGCCGCGGGACAGCAGCTCCCGCCGGAACACCTCGCCGCACTCCCGGGTCAGGCCTCCGTTGTCGGTGAACCAGCCGACCATGTCCGCGTCGAGCACCTCGCTCCACAGGTAGGAGTAGTACCCGGCGTCGTACCCTCCGCTGAAGACGTGCGCGAAGTAGCCGCTGCGGTAGCGGGGCGGCACCAGCGGGGACCGCACCCCGTGCCGCTCCAGGGCGGCGTCCTCGAAGTCCTCGACGTCCACGGACTCGACGACCTTCCCGGCCTCGAGCAGGTGCCACTCCTGGTCGAGCAGCGCAGCACCGAGCATCGAGACCGTGTCGAAGCCCTGGCCGTGCGACTGGGACGCGATCAGCCGGTCGACGATGTCCTGCGCCAGCGGCTCGCCGGTCTCGTGGTGGATCGCGTAGCCGGCCAGCACCTCCGGCCACCAGGCCCACATCTCGTTGACCTGGGAGGGGAACTCCACGAAGTCCTGCGGCACCGAGGTGCCCTGCAGCCTGGGGTGGACTGCATCGGAGAACAACCCGTGCAGCGCGTGCCCGAACTCGTGGAAGCCGGTGCGCACCTCGTCGGTGGTCATCAGCGCCGGCTGGTCCGGCGGCGGCTTCGGCACGTTCAGGCAGACCACCACGACGGGGAGGGAGCCGAGCAGGTGGGACTGCTCGACGAACTCCGACATCCACGCTCCGCCCCGTTTGGTCGGCCGGGCGAACCAGTCGCAGACGAACAGCCCGAGCGGGGTGTCGCCGTCGCGGACCTCGAAGACCCGGACGTCCTCGGCATAGACAGGGAGGTCGTCGCGCTCGTGGAAGGACACGCCGTAGAGCCGCGAGGCGGCGAGGAAGATGCCGTCGTGCAGGACCCGCTGGAGCTCGAAGTACGGCTTGAGCGCGTTGGTGTCGACGTCGTACGTCGTGGCCAGGTCGCGGGCCGCGTAGTACGCCCAGTCCCACGGCTGCACCGCGCCTTCGACGCCGTCCTCGTGCATCAGCAGCTCGATCCGGTCCGCCTCCCGCCGGAGGTTCGCCATCGCCGGAGCCGCCATCTCGTCGAGCATGCCCAGCACCGCCTCGGTGGTGCCGGCGGTCTGGTCGTCGACGACGTACGCCGCGTGGTCGACGAACCCGAGCAGGGCCGCCCGCTCCGCGCGGAGCCGGGCGATCTCGCTGACCAGCTCCCGGGTGTCGTGCTCGCCGCCGCGCATGCCGCGGGAGGTCGACGCCTCGTGCACGCGCCGACGCAGGTCCCGGTCGCGGATCGAGGAGATCGCGGGCTGGATGGTCGGCAGCACCAGGGTGAGCAGGTAGCCGTCGAGGCCGGCGTCGACCGCCGCAGCCGCTGCCGACTCCACGACGTTGTCAGCGAGCCCCCCGAGCTCGGCCCGTTCGCTCACGTGCACGGCGAGGGCGTTCGCCTCGGCGAGCACCCGCTTGCCGAACTCGGTGGTGAGCGTGGTCAGGCGGGTGTTGAGCGCCCGGAGCGTGCTGCGGTCCTCCTCGGGGAGCGCGGCTCCGGCGCGCACGAAGTCCTGGTGGTATCGCTCGACGACCCGCCGCTGCTCCGGGGTGAGCCCGGTGCCGCGTCGCTCGTGGACCGCGTCCACCCGGGCGAACAAGCGTGGGTCCAGCCGGATCTCGTCCTGGTGCTCGGCGACCAGCGGGGCGAGCTCGCTCTCGAGGTCGCGCATCTGCTCGGTGGCCATCGACGAGGACAGGTTGCCGAAGACCAGCAGGACCCGCTCCAGGGTCCGCCCGGAGACCTCCAGCGCCTCGATGGTGTTCGCGAACGTCGGCTCCTCGTCACTGGCGAGGATCGCAGCGACCTCCGCACGCTGCTCGGCGACGCCCGCGTCGAACGCCGGCCGGTAGTGCCGCAGCTCGATCCGGTCGAACGGCGGGAACGCGAACGGCAGCGTGCTCGGCGCGAGGAACGGGTTGTCCGCGAGGGTGTGGGATGGCGTCGACGTCGGCATGCGCACTGTTGTACACCCCGGCCGAGTCGGCGCGTCCGCATGCCTCAACCCCGCCGAGTCGGCGTCAGGCGAGGGAGGCGAAGCTGTCGGCCGCCCGGAGCGTGGCGTCGTGCAGCCGTCCCCGGTCGGGTCCGGCGGCGAGGATCTCCCGTGAGCTGCTCGGCAGGACGTGGCGGCAGGCCGAGCCGAAGATGCGGCGTACGTCCTCCACGGTGCCGCCCTGGGCGCCGATGCCGGGCACCAGGAGCGGCCCGTTGACGTCGAGGTTCGCCGTGCTGATGTCGGCGGGGCGGTCGATGGTGGCGCCGACGACCGCACCGATCGAACCGAGACCCTCGGCGCCGGCGTTGCGGGTGGCCACCGCGTCGAGGACGTGCGCGGCCACGGTGCGCCCGTCGGGGGTGACCGCGTGCTGCACCTGCGGGCCCTCCGGGTTCGAGGTCAGCGCCAGCAGGAACACCCCGGCACCATGCGCCAGGGCGGTGTCCACGAGCGGGTCCAGGGAGCCGACGCCGAGGAACGGGCTCGCGGTGACCGCGTCGGCCGCCAGGGAGGAGGTCGGGTCGAGGTAGGCGTCGGCGTAGGCCTGGGCGGTGGAGCCGATGTCGCCGCGCTTCACGTCCAGCAGCACCAGCGCCCCCTCGGCGCGGCAGGCAGCGATCACCTGCTCGAGCACGGCGATCCCCCGCGAGCCGTGCCGCTCGAAGAACGCCGACTGCGGCTTGACCACGGCGGCCACCCCGGCGAACGCCTCCACGGCCGTCATCGAGAACCTCTCCAGGCCGAACACGCTGTCGGTCAGCCCCCAGGCGTCCAGGAGCCCCGGGTGGGGGTCGATGCCGACGCACAGCCGCCCGCGGCCCTCGATCGCCGCGCTGAGCCTGGTGCCGAACGTCATCGGCCACTCCCTCGTGCATCGGTGCGCCGCCGGTCGGCGAGCGCTCGGTTGATCCGCGACGGCCACAGCGCACCCTCGTAGACGAAGGCCGTGTAGGCCTGCAGCAGGGTGGCGCCTGCGTCGAGCCGCTCGCGGGCGTCCGCGGCCGTGGTGATGCCGCCGACCGCCATCAGAGTCAGGTCGGGTCCGACCCGCTCCCGCAGCAGCCGCAGCACCTCGAGGCTGCGCCGCCCCAGCGGCGGGCCTGACAGACCCCCCGCACCGGCCGCCTCCACCTGCGCCGCCGGCGACCGCAGCCCGTCGCGTCCGATGGTCGTGTTGGTCGCCACGATGCCGTCGAGACCCAGGTCGGTCGTGAGGTCGGCGACCGCGTGCACGTCCTTGTCGACGAGGTCGGGGGCGATCTTCACCAGCAACGGCAGGTGCCTCTCGGTGACCGCGTCGGCCTGCCGGCGTACGGCGTCCAGCAGCGGGCCGAGCTGCTCGACGGCCTGCAGGTCACGCAGACCGGAGGTGTTCGGCGAGCTGACGTTGACCACCAGGTAGTCGGCGTACGGCGCGAGCAGGCGGGTGCTCTTCTCATAGTCGGCGACCGCCTCGGACTCGGGGACCGCCTTGGTCCGCCCGATGTTGACCCCGACCACCACGTCGCGGTGCCGACCCGCCGCACGGGCTGCGAGCCGTCGTGCGACGACCTCCGCACCGTCGTTGTTGAAGCCCATCCGGTTCACGACCGCCCGGTCCGCGGGCAGCCGGAACAGCCGCGGTCGCGGGTTGCCGGGCTGCGGCTCGCCGGTGACCGTGCCGACCTCGACGAAGCCGAAGCCGAGCCCGGCCAGGGCGTCGATGCCGACGGCGTTCTTGTCGAACCCGGCCGCGAGCCCCATCGGCCCGGGAAAGCTCAGTCCCATGGCATGCAGACGCGCCGGGTCGGCGGGGTCGAGACGTGCAGACGCGCCGGGTCGGCG
>JBDTXF010000331.1:0-4289 GCA_040006355.1 Nocardioidaceae bacterium
ACCTGGTTGCACAGGTAGAAACGGCGGTCGGTCTCGACGACGTACTTGAAGATGCCGACCACGTCGCGGTACTCGCGGTAGAGGTGGAGCTCCATCTCGGTCTCGTACTTCTCGAGGTCCTCGGCGCTCATCGACCCATCTCCCACGTGTCCACGTCCAGCAGCCTCTCATGGTCCCCGAGCGGGTCGTCGCACCCGGGCAGCGGCACACCGTCGATCGTGCGCTCCACCCGGCGCACGTTGACGAAGCGCCGACGGTGGATGCGGCACGGACCGTGCTCCCGCAGCGCGCTCGTGTGGCTCGCGGTGACGTAGCCCTTGTGCGTCACGAAGTCGTAGACCGGGTAGATCTCGTGCAGCCCGGTCATGATCCGGTCCCGGGTGACCTTCGCGATCACCGACGCGGCCGCGATGCACGCCGCGACCCGGTCTCCCTTCCACATCGCCAGACCGGGGACCTCGAGGCCGTCGACCGGGAACCCGTCGGTCAGGACGTAGGACGGACGTACGTCGAGCCGTGCCAGCGAGCGCCTGAGTGCCTCCACGTTCGCCACGTGCATGCCGAGCCGGTCGCACTCGTCGGACTCGATCACGACCACCGACCAGGACAGCGCCCGCTGGAGCACCTCGGCGTAGGCCCGCTCACGGGCCCGCGGGGTCAGCAGCTTGGAGTCGGCGAGCCCGGGGACCTGACCACGCCTGCCGTCGGGGAGCACGACCGCCGCCGCGACCAGCGGCCCGGCGCAGGCACCACGACCGGCCTCGTCGACACCGGCCACCGGGTCCAGGCCGACCCGGCGCAGGGCCCGCTCGTAGCCGTAGAGACCCGCATCCTTGCGGACCGTGAGACCTCGGGGCAGCGCGCTCATGACAGCACCCTTCTTGCCTTCCGCCGCGCCGAGCGGCCCAGTGACCTACCGGACCTACCGGACCGAGCGGAACGTGGCCGGGGTGTGCAGGAGCGTGGCGTGGCCGAGCGGCCAGACGACGGCGAAGACCCTGCCCACCACGTCGTCCACCGGCACCTGCCCGCCACCGGGGTCGCCGAGGTGATACCGGGAGTCGGCGGAGTTGGACCGGTTGTCGCCCAGCACCCAGATGAAGCCGGGCGCGACCTTGACGTCGAAGACCTTCTCCGAGGGCTTCACCCCCGGGGCGAGGTAGGAGCGCTCGTTGAGCGGAGTCCCGTTGACGGTGACCCGGCCGTGGCTGTCGCAGCACGTGACCTCGTCGCCGCCGACCCCGATCACCCGCTTCACCAGGTGTCCACCGGTCGGGTAGAGCCCGACCGTCTCCAGAGCCCGGAAGAGCGGGTTGCCCGGTGACTGGGACTCGGAAGGATCGAGCCAGCCGCCCGGGTCCGCGAAGACGACGACGTCGCCGCGGTGCGGACCGCCACCGCCCCAGGAGGACACCTTCTCCACCAGGATGCGGTCGTTCTTCACCAAGGTGTCGTCCATCGAGTCGGACGGGATGTAGAACGCCTGCATGAGGAAGGCCTTGATCACCACTGCCAGGACGAGGGCGACCGCGAGCAGCAGCCCCATCTCCTGCCAGACCGGAAGCTGCCGGCGGGGCGGGGTGCCCTCGTCGGCCGGGACCGGGTCGAGCGGCGACGCGGCGCCGCCCCCGGACGCCGGATCGGCGTCATGGTCGGGGGCGGTGGTCACGCGATGAGCCTAGCGGCGGGTGGCAGCACGCCGGTCAGCTGCTCGGCGCGGCGTCCCGCTTCTCCTTGATCTTGGCGGCCTTGCCCCGCAGGTTGCGCAGGTAGTAGAGCTTCGCGCGGCGCACGTCGCCACGGCTGACGACCTCGATGTGGTCGATGATCGGGGTGTGCAGCGGGAAGGTGCGCTCGACGCCCACGCCGAAGGAGATCTTGCGGACGGTGAAGGTGCGGCCGATGCCGGATCCCTGGATCCGGATGCAGACTCCCTGGAACACCTGGAGGCGCGCTCGGTTGCCCTCGACCACCTTCACGTGCACCTTGAGGTTGTCACCGGGACGGAAGTCCGGGACGTCGTCGCGCTTGGTGGCGGCTGCGAGCGTGTCGATGAGGTTCGTCATGCTGGTCTCCTCGGCGGGCGCCACAGGTCACCCCCGGAACGGGGATCTCGTCGGATGTCGTCTGCGCATCGTGATGATCGTCGTGCGGGCCGCCCCCTGTGGCAGGTGGACCGCCGACCTCCGCCGGCGAGGGCGAGCGGTCGGGACGCAACGGATGCGACCTCTGAGTCTGCCACAGCGCCCCTGGTACGACGAAATCGCTGCTCACGCTCAGCCGCGGCGGTGGACCGGCCTGCTCAGGTGCACCGCGAGGTCGTCCTCGGGCTGGGTCGGGTCGGGTCGGTAGCCCGCCCGTCGATACATCCGCAGGTTGGACTCGCTGCCCCGGCCCGTGAACAGGGACAGTCGTCGCGCGGCGGGGGGCGCCGACCGCTCGACGTACGCCAGGAGCCAGCGGCCCAGGCCACGCCCGCGCAGGTCGGGGGCCACCATCAGCCGCCCGACGTGCCACACCTCGCCGTCCAGCCGGCAGCGCGCTCCGGCGACCAGCCGCCCACCGGACCGGACCACGACCGTGGTCCACTCGCCGAGCCAGGCCTGGACGTCGGCGAGCCCCTCGTGCAGCGCGGGGATCGCCAGCGAGTCGTTCGCCAGCGCCTCGTCGACCCAGCAGGCGAGCTGGAGGGTGAGGATCTCACCGGCGTCCGCAGGCGTCGCGGCACGCACCTCGAGCGTCTCCGCACCCACCTGGACGGCCCGGCTGGGGTGCAGCAGGTCGGGCCGCCTCTCGGCCGTGCGGCGCAGGCTCTGGTCATGGCGCCAGGCGGCGATGCGGGCGTGGTCACCGCTCAGCAGCACCGGGGGCACATCGTGCCCCCGCCAGGACGAAGGCTTGGTGAAGACGGGGTACTCCAGCAGCCCGGACCGACCGTGGGACTCCTCGGCCAGCGACGCGGGGTTCCCCATGAAGCCGGGCAGCAGGCGGACGACCGCCTCCACCACCACCAGCGCGGCGACCTCCCCACCGTTCAGGACGTAGTCGCCGACCGAGAGCTCGCGCACGTGCATGCGCCCGGCGGCGTCGTCGATGACCCGCTGGTCGATCCCCTCGTAGCGACCGCACGCGATCACCAGCCGGTCGACCTGCGCGAGCTCGGTGGCGACCGCCTGGGTCAGCGGCTCGCCCGACGGGGTCGGCACCACCAGGACGGTTCCCGCGGGGTCGGTCACCAGTTCGTCGAGCGCCTCACCCCACGGCTCGGGGCGCATCACCATCCCGGCGCCGCCGCCGTAGGGGGTGTCATCGACGGTGCGGTGCCGGTCCCGGGTCCAGTCACGGAGGTCGTGGACGTGCACCTCGAGCAGACCCGCCGCCTGGGCCCTGCCGGGCAGCGACAGCCGCAGCGGCTCGAGGTAGGCCGGGAAGATCGAGACGACGTCGACCTGCACGGCTGGCCCTCGTCGTCGGGCAGCGGGCCGAGCAGGCCGGGCAGGTCGGTCACCTCGACGCGGCCACCCGCGACGTCGACGACCGGCACGAGGGCGGAGACGAAGGGCACCAGGACCTCGCCGGCCCCGGGGGTGAGCACCACCAGCAGGTCGTGCCCGGCGCCGTGCACCACCTCGGTGACCTCACCCACCGGCCTGCCGTCGGTGGTGAGCATGGCCAGCCCCACGAGCTGGTGGTCGTAGAACTCCTCGGGGTCCTCGGGTCCCTCCGCGACGTCCACGTCGGTGACCAGCGTGAGCCCGCGGACCACCTCGGCCGTCGTACGGTCGGGGAGCTCGGCGAAGGTGACCAGCAGGCGGGACTGGTGCCAGCGGGTCCGCTGGACCGTCAGCCTCGCCGGCCGATCCGGCCCGTGGACCTGACCGCCCTGCGCGGTGCGCGTCGCGAGCACGACCCCGTCCGCGAAGCGTCGCTCCGGCTCGTCGGTGCGGAGCTCGACGGAGACCTCCCCCTTGACGCCGTGGGCGCGACCGATCCGGCCGACGACGACCTCGGTGGTGGCGATCAGGACCTCCAGGGGATGGTGCGTGACGGGCACGGGCGCCGCCACCGTCCGGGGACGGCTGCGGCGCCCGGTCACGAGCGTCCGGCGGGTCTCAGCGTTGGCGGTCGACGTCGACGAAGTCGACGCGTGCGCCGCCCTTGCCTGCGAGGGCACCGATCACGGTGCGCAGGGCGGTGGCGGTCCGACCGCCCCGGCCGATGACCTTGCCCAGGTCCTCGGGGTGCACGCGCACCTCGAGGACCGACCCGCGGCGCAGCTGCTTGTCCTC
>JBDTXF010000332.1:0-4288 GCA_040006355.1 Nocardioidaceae bacterium
CGCGGATGTAGCTCAATGGTAGAGCCCTAGTCTTCCAAACTAGCTACGCGGGTTCGATTCCCGTCATCCGCTCCATCCGACCCGATTCCCGCACGAACTCCAGCCCCCATCCGGCCTTGCCCCCCGCTCAGCGGCGGTGCAGGAGCAACAGGGCGCGGTCGTCGTCCCGCGACTCGAGATGGTCGATCAGCCGGTGCGCACCGCCCTCCATCCCGGCGCGGAGCAGCCGCTCCCCCTGGCCGAGGAGCTTGTCGATGCCCAGCGAGATGTCCCGCTGCGGGGTCTCCACCAGTCCGTCGGTGAACAGCAGCAGCGCGTCCCCTCGGCTCAGCGTCCCCCTCACCACCGTGAAGTCGGCGTCCTGCATCAGCCCCAGGACCGGCCCCTCCGCCTCGTGCACCCGCCACCGGCCGGTGCCGGCGACCAGTTGTGCAGCCGGAGGGTGGCCGGCCGACCGCAGCTCGAAGGCGCCGGTGTCCAGGTCGACGGCCGCGTGGACCGCGGTCGCGAAACCTTCGCTCCAGTCCTGGCGCAGCAGGTAGTCGTTCGCGGCGGGCAGGAAGTCGCCCGGCCCCAGCGCACCGAGCAGCCCGCCGAAGGCCCCGGAGAGCAGCAGGGACCGCGAGCCGGCCTGCTCCCCCTTGCCGGAGACGTCGACCACCGCGATCTGGAGCGACCGGCCGTCCTGGCCGAGAGAGCCGACCATGAAGTCACCCGCGAACGACGAGCCGCCCGCCGACCGCATCTCCGCCTCGGCGTACCAGGTGTCCGGCAGGCCTGGCATCTTGGCCTGGTTGTTGATCCGGTCGCGGAGGTCCACCAGCATCGACTCACCGCGGATCCCGGCCAGGCCCAGCGACGTGCGCTGGAACGAGAACACCAGGATGACCAGGCCGACCAGGAAGACCACCACGGTGCCTCCGATGCGACGGCCGTCCAGGACGGTGGGGGTCGCCGCGACCACGACGAGGAGCACGCCGAGGATCACCATCACCGCCCAGGGCAGCGTGCGCGGTGCCAGCACGAGGTTGGCGATCACCATCGGGATCGCGAGCGTCGTCAGCGGGATGACCGGAACGGCGTACTGCGCCACCCCGATCAGCACGCTCGCCGCGCCGAGCACCAACGCCGGCGCCAGGTCGGACTCGCGCAGCCGTCGCACGGCGAGGTTCCAGCGGCTCCGGACGAGCCGGCCGGCAGAGACGCCGGTCCTGCGCCCAGACGGCCGGGCGGACTCGCGGACGGTGCCCATGGGGCAGACCCTAGTGGGCCGTCGCGCCGCCCGGGAGGTCCGATCGGGCCGGTGCGGGAGGTCTCGCGGCGCCGGCCCGGGAGCGGAAGCGGGGCTGGCACCGAGGGCACCAGAACAGGTTGCGCCCTGCCAGCACCTCGGTGCGGACCCTGGTGCCGCAGACGAAGCAGGGCTCACCCTGACGCCGGTAGACGAACACCGGGCTGCCGTGCGTGGCGGCGTCGGGGACGCGTCCCACCAGAGCCGGGTCGCCCGGCACGTGGACGGTGTCGATCCGGCCACGACGCACCCCGTCGGCCATCAGCAGCACGAGGTCGTTCCAGACCTGCTCGAAGGTGGCGCGCCGCAGGCTGGTGCCCGGTCGCATCGGGTCGAGGCGGTGCCGGAACAGCACCTCGGCGCGATAGACGTTGCCCACGCCTGCGAGCACGGACTGATCCATCAGCAGGCCGCCGACCGGCGCGCGGCTGCGGCTGACCCGCGCCCAGGCCCGCTCCCAGTCGGCATCGGCCCGCAACGGGTCCGGGCCGAGCCGGTCGAGCAGCCCTCGTCGTTGCTCCACGGTGATCAGCTCGCACGCGGTGGCACCACGCAGATCGGCGTACGCCGGGGGGCGGTCGCCCTGCGCCGGGGCGACGAACCGCATCCGGACCTGTCCGCGCGGCTCGGGGACCTCGCCGTCGCGGACCGCGAACGTGCCGTAGAGCCCGAGGTGGACGTGCACGGAGCGCTCGTCGTCGAAGTCGACGAACAGGTGCTTGCCGTAGGACTCCGCCGTGTCGAGACGGGTGCCGTCGAGCATGGCCGCGGACTCCGCGAACCTGCCCTGCGGGCTGGTCACCGAGACGACCCGGCCGGCGAAGTGCTCGTCGAGCGTGCGCGCAAGGCGGAAGAGGGTGTGTCCTTCGGGCATGGCTGGAGAGTAGCCAGCGCCCCCGAGCCGTCCCTCAGCAGCCGGAGCGGTCGACGACCGCTCAGCCGGGCCGGCCGGGCCGGTGACCCAGGGCGGACGCGGGGAGCGCCGGCAGGTTCCCGGTCTTCTCGTAGTCGGCGAGCATCTGGATGCGGCGCGCGTGTCGCGGCTCGCCGGTGAACGACGTCGTCAAGAAGACCTCGACGAAGTGGGTCATGTCCTCGATGGCGTGCATGCGGCCTCCGACCGACAGCACGTTGGCGTCGTTGTGCTCGCGAGCCAGGACGGCGGTCTCCTCGCTCCAGGCCAGCGCGGCGCGCACACCGGGCACCTTGTTGGCGGAGATCGCCTCGCCGTTGCCGGAGCCGCCGATCACGACCCCCAGTGACTGCTGCCCGCCCTGCCAGTCCGCGGCGACCCCGTCGGCCGCCCGGAGGCAGAAGACCGGGTAGTCGTCGTCGGCGTCGTAGACGAACGGTCCGTGGTCGACGACCTCGTAGCCGTGGTCGGCCAGCCACCCGAGGAGGTGCTCCTTGAGCTCGAGGCCGGCATGGTCGGAGCCGAGGTGGACGCGCATGGTCCGCAGTCTGTCAGAGAGCCCTCAGAGGTGACGGTCGAGGAAGCCGCGGATCTCGGCCAGCGACACCTCCGCCGCGTCGAACAGCGCCGGGTGGCGCCAGAAGCCGTGCACCATCCCGGCGTACGTCGTCACCTCGACGTGCGCGCCGGCGGCGCCCATCCGCCGGGCGAGCTCGTGGTCCTCGTCGGCCAGCACGTCGTGCTCGGCGACCTGCACCAGGCTCGGTGGGAGGGTGCCGAGCCCCGGCGAGCCCAACGGCGCCACGTGGGGGTCGTCGAGGTCTCGCTCGTGGCGTGCGTAGGCGCGGAAGTACCACTCGGCCTGGGCGCGCGTGAGACCGCCGTCCGTCCGGCTGTACGACGGCGAGGAGACCGTCGCGTCCACGAACGGATAGACCAGGACCGTCGCGGCCAGCACGTTCGGGTTGCGCAGCGCGGCCACCACGGCGAGGTTCCCGCCGGCGCTGTCCCCTACCGCCGCGATCCGCCCCAGGTCCAGCCCGAGGCCCGAGGCGTGGAGCAGCAGCCAGGCCAGTGCGGTGTCCACGTCGTCCGGCGCGGCCGGGAAGCGGTCCTCGGGCGGTCGCCGGTAGTCCACGGAGAGCACCGCCGAGCCGGTGCGGTTGGCCAGCCGTCTGGCCTGCGCGTCGTGGGTCTCAAGGTCGCCGAACACGAACCCACCGCCGTGCAGGAACACCAGGGTCCGCAGCTCCCCCGGGCCGGCGCCGGCGGGCACGTGCAGCCGGCAGGCGACACCGTCGGCGTCGACGTCAAGGACTCGGTCGACGTCCTCCCTGGGCTCTCGAGCAGCCTCCTCGCGCGCCTGCGCACGCATCGACGCGACGTCTGCGCGACCGAAGCCGGGAGCCGTGATGTCGGGGCCGAGCGACCACAGCTCGAGGGCTGCGACCGACTGCGGGTGGAGGGCCACGCTCACTCCTCCTGGAGCCGCGCGAGCTCGTCGTCGACGACGGAGGGGTCGAGCTTGGTGAACACCGGGGTGGGTGCGGCGACCGGCGTGCCTGCCGTGACGTGCCGCCGGGACCAGGCGGGGGTGCCGGTGTAGTCGCCGGTGATCACCGGATAGCCAGGACCACCGTCGAGGTCCTCGACCTCGCGGATCTCGGGCATCGGTGCGATCTCACCGGGACCGCCGAGCGCCCGGTCCACGGCGTTCGCGCTGTGCGGCAGGAAGGGCGCGAGCAGCAGGTTGCAGTCCGCGACCGCCTGCGCAGTGACGTGCAGGATGGTGCCCAGCCGCTCCCGCTCGTCGTCGGCCTTGAGCTTCCACGGCTCGCTGTCGGAGACGTACTTGTTGACCTCACCGACGGTCCTCATCACCTCAGCCAGAGCGGCCTTCTGCCGGTGCCGGCCGATGAGACCCCCGACGGTGTCGAAGCCAGCCTCCACGGCGTCGAGCAGGGCCTGGTCGCCCGGTTCGAGCCCGGCTGCCGCGGGGATCTCCCCGAAGCGCTTGGCAATCATCGAGGCGGTGCGGTTGACCAGGTTGCCCCAGCCCGCGACGAGCTCGTCGTTGGTGCGGC
>JBDTXF010000333.1:0-4280 GCA_040006355.1 Nocardioidaceae bacterium
CGATGAACGGCGAGCGGCTCGCCGTCGCGGCGACGGTGGCCGCGGCCTGCGCGCCGCGCGCCGCGGCGCAGCACGCCGTCCTCTCGTTCGCCGGTGACGTCCGCACGCTGCGCCCGCTGCGCGGCGTCGAGCCGGCCGCCGTGGTCGTGGACCGGGTGCTCGCCCTGCGCGGGCACGGGGTCACCCGCCTCGCCGACGCGCTCCGGGCGTCGGTGGAGCAGCTGGCCGGCGCGCGCGCCCAGCGGCGGGTCGTGGTGCTGCTCTCGGACTGCCGGCACACCGACGAGGACCCGGTGCGGGTCGGCCGGGCGGTCCCGGAGCTCGTGGTCCTCGCACCGCACGGGGACAGCGAGCAGGCCGCGGCGTTCGCAGCCGCGACGGGTGCCCGCTGGGGCGAGCTCGACGGCGCCGACAGCGCACCCGCGCTGCTCCGCGACCTGCTGTGAGCCCCGCTAGAAGATCAGCGGCAGGGCGAAGAGCATCACCGTCGACCAGGTGACGTGGGTGAGGATCGGCGCCAGCACGCCACCGGACGCCCGGCGCTCCAGGCCGACCACCAGCCCGAGCAGGATCGCGGCGAAGCCGAGCATGAAGTTGCCGGTCGCCAGGGTCGCGATCGTGTAGGCGACGGTGCTGACCGCCACCGGGTAGCGGGGCACGGCCGCGTAGAGCGCCCCCCGGAAGAACAGCTCCTCGGCGATCCCGTTGACCACCGTGATCACCACCAGCAGCGGGGTGACGCCCGCGGAGGCGTGGTCGAGCACGTTGCTGACCTGCGTCGCGATCACCGGCACCTGCCGCACCACCAGGGCGCCGACGACGAACACCCCCGAGAGCGCCAGCCCCAGCAGGATCGCCCCGCCGACCGGTCGTCTCAGGTCGTCGTGGCGGTCGGGCCGGGCGATGCGGCCGAGGTGGATCGGGCCGGAGGCGAACGCGCCGACCGTCCAGGTGGCCGCGAGCACCAGCGCCGCGACGTAGAACGTGGAGTTCCCGGGGTCGATCCCGAGCGACCACGCCAGGACGCCGGCCCCGATCACCACGAACACGGCAGTGACCACGCGACGTACGAGGAAGGGACGGGGGTCCTGCCGGTGGTTGCGGGGCACCTTGTCCCAGAGCAGCCCGCGCAGGGAGCGCTCCACGGTCTCGATCACGGGGGTCCTCCGGTGTAGGCACGGCTGCTTCTCCCCCACCATTCCCTCATATCGCCGAGAGACACCCCGTTCAGCCGCCGCAGACTGTGCCGGACGTCACCCCCCGCCGACCCGTCGCGTCTGCACGTCTCAACCCCGCCGACCCGGCCCGTCTGCACGTCTCAACCCCGCCGACCCGGTGCTCGTGCACGTCTCGACCCCGTCGACCCGGCCCGTCTGCAGGTTTTGAACCCGGCAGACGCGCCGGGTCGGCACCTGTGAGACATGCAGACGCGCCGGGTCGGCGAGCAGGGCAGGGCAGGGCAGGGCAGGGCAGTCAGCTCCACACCCCGGACGTGCCGCGACGATGGCTGTCCAGCAGGTGCGTGTCCACGATGCCGACGGCCTCCATCAGGGCGTACATCGTGGTCGGCCCGACGAACGTGAAGCCCCTCGCGCGCAGCGCCTTCACCAACGCCAGGGACTCCTCGGACCGCGTCGGCACCTCTGCGTACGACGAGGGGGTCGGCGTCGTCGCCGGCCGGAACGACCAGACCAGGTCGGCCAGCCCGCCCTCGGACCGCAGCGCCACGGTGGCGCGGGCGTTCACGATCGTGGCGTCGATCTTGGCCCGGTTGCGGACGATCCCGGCGTCGGCCATCAGCCGGGCCCGGTCATCGTCGTCGAAGGCAGCGACGGCGTCCGCGTCGAAGTCCCAGAACGCCTCGCGGAACGACGGGCGCTTGCGCAGGATCGTCGCCCAGGACAACCCCGACTGGAACGCCTCGAGACTGATCCGCTCGAACATGCCCCGCTCGTCGCGCACCGGCATGCCCCACTCGGTGTCGTAGTACTCCTGCAGGAGCGGGTCCGAGGCCGCCCAGGTCGGGCGGACCAGCCCGTCCTCGCCGATGACCGTCACGGGGGCAGCCTACGATCGGGGCCATGGAGGGACACGCCTGCTGCGCACCGTCCGGTCCGGCGACGGCCCGCGCGACCCACCTCAGGGAGCCGGCCGCTCGCGTGGTGCCGGGCCGACCGCGCGGCCAGCTGCCGGTCCCGGGCGGGACGTTCGCGATGGGCGACGCGTTCGGGGAGGGCTACCCCGCCGACGGCGAGCTGCCGGTGCACGAGGTGACCCTCGACGCCTTCCGGATGGATGCCACAGCGGTGACGAACGCGCAGTTCGCGACCTTCGTGAAGGACACCGGCTTCGTCACCGGAGCCGAGGAGTTCGGCGTCTCCGCGGTGTTCCACCTCGCCTTCGAGGGCGACCGGCGCGACGTGCTCAACCGGGCCGACGGCGCCCCCTGGTGGCTGGCCGTGCGCGGCGCCACCTGGCGGCATCCCGAGGGCCGCGGCTCCGACACCGGCAGGCGGCAGAACCACCCCGTCGTCCATGTGTCGTGGGACGACGCACGGGCCTACGCCGCCTGGGCCGGCAAGCGGCTGCCCACCGAGGCCGAGTGGGAGTACGCCGCTCGCGGCGGCCTGGGCGGGGCACGCTTCGCCTGGGGCGACGAGCTCACCCCGCGAGGCCGTTGGACGTGCAACATCTGGCAGGGCACCTTCCCCACCGAGAACACCCGGGACGACGGCTGGCTGACCACCGCGCCGGCGAAGTCCTTCGCCCCCAACGGCTACGGCCTGTCCTGCACGGCGGGCAACGTGTGGGAGTGGTGTGCGGACTGGTTCGACGCGGACTACTACGCGCACTCGTCGGCGCACGACCCGCACGGGCCACACTCCGGCGAGCGGCGGGTGATGCGTGGCGGGTCCTACCTGTGCCACGACTCCTACTGCAACCGCTACCGGGTCGCGGCCCGATCGGCCAACACCCCGGAGTCGACGTCGGGGAACGTGGGGTTCCGCTGCGCGGGCTGACCTCCTTCGCAGCGGTCAGGCTCCGGCGCCGGTGATGTTGACCATCCAGGAGACCCCGAAGCCGTCGACGCACATCCCGAAGCTGTCGCCCCACGGGGCCTTCTCGAGTGGCATGACGACGTTGCCGCTGTCGGCGAGCCTGTCGTACCAGCCGGCGAGGGTCGGCTCGTCCTCCCCGCTCAGGGAGACCGAGATGCTGCTGCCAGCGGGCAGGTCCATGCTCTGCGGGGTGTCGGCACCCATCAGGCACAGCCCGTCCTCGGTGAGCAGCTGGGAGTGCATCACCTTGTCCTGGTCGGCGGGGTCCTCGCTCGCGTGCATGTCGGCGAAGGTGCTGATCGTCAGCTCGCCGCCGAAGACCGACTCGTAGAAGGTCATCGCCTCCCGCGCGTTGTCGCGGAAGCTGAGGTAGGGGTTCAGCCGTGTGGTCATGGTGGGTCTCCTTGCCGGGTGGTGGGCTCTCCACAGGATGGACCGATGGGTGCGACGGAAGTCATCGGCGGACCAGCGCCCATCGCCAGCGCGAGGGCATGCCGTCTAGTCGCGTGAGCGACGCCGGAACGCGGCCAGGGCGAGCGGCGCGAACGCAGCGGCGATCGCGACGGACCACACCACTGCCGTGAGCTCCGCGTGCTGCAGGGGCCACGAGGCGGTCGACGGCGCCTGAGGACCGTTGCCCCACAGCTCGCGCAGGGACTGGGTCAGCGCGGACACCGGGTTCCACTCGGCGACCACTCGCAGCCAGGTCGGCATCGTCGAGGTCGGCGCGAAGGTGTTGGCGACGAAGGTGAGCGGGAACATCACGGTGAACATGAAGCCGTTGACGGCCTCCACCGACCGCATCACCGAGCCGACCCAGATGCCGACCCAGATCATCGCGAAGCCGAAGAGCAGCAGGATCACGAAGGCGAGCACCGCGTGGCCGACCCCGTCCCGGATCCGCCAGCCGATCAGCAGACCGGTCGCGGCCATCACGCTCACGCCGATGCTGGAGTGGATCAGGCTGGAGATGCTGCGGCCGACCAGGATCGTGGAGCGCGAGATCGGCAGCGACTTCAGGCGGTCCACGATGCCCTTGTCCAGGTCGCTGGTCAGGCCGAGCGCCACGACGAAGGAGGAGAAGACGATCGTCTGGGCCATGATCCCCGGCACCAGGAACTCGCGGTAGTTCGTCCCGGGCACCGCGATCGAGCTGCCGAACACGAAGGCGAACAGCAGCACGAACATCACCGGCTGGATGGTCACGTCGAGCAGCAGCTC
>JBDTXF010000334.1:0-4273 GCA_040006355.1 Nocardioidaceae bacterium
CGCCGGGCTAGCGTGTGAGCCATGGACACCTTCTCCCTCGGCACGTCGACCGTCCACCGCATCGGCTTCGGTGCGATGCAGCTCCCCGGCCCGGGGGTGATGGGCCCGCCACGCGACCATGACCAGGCCGTCGCGGTGCTGCGTCGCGCCGTCGAGCTCGGCGTGGACCACATCGACACCGCGCAGTTCTACGGCCCCGACGTCGCCAACGACCTGATCCGCGAGGCGCTGCACCCCTATCCCGAGAGCCTCGTGCTGGTCTCGAAGGTCGGCGCCGAGCGCGACGAGTCGGGTGGCTGGATCTCCGCCCAGCGGCCCGAGGACCTGCGCAGGGGCGTCGAGGACAACCTGCGCTCGCTCGGTGTCGACCGGCTCGGTGCGGTCAACCTGCGCCTGCACGGCGACGAGGGCGGTCCCGAGGAGGACCAGGTGGCCCTGGAGGACCAGCTCGCGGAGATGGTCGCGCTGCGCGAGGAGGGCAAGATCGCAGGCATCGGCATCTCCACGGCCGACCTCGCGCAGGTGCAGCAGGCGATCGACACCGCGGGCATCGTCTGCGTGCAGAACGCCTTCAGCCTCGTCGACCAGAGCGACGTCCCGGTGCTGGACCTGTGCCAGGAGCACGGCGTCGCCTACGTCCCCTACTTCCCGCTCGGCTCCGCGTTCCCCGGGATGCCGAAGGTCGCCGAGAACGCCGCCGTCATCGCGGTCGCGGAGCGGCTCGGTGCCAGCCCGGCACAGGTCGGGCTCGCCTGGCTGCTCGCGCACCGCGACAACACGCTGCTGATCCCGGGCACCTCGAGCCTCGCGCACCTCGAGCAGAACATGGCGGTCGGCGACGTGACCCTGTCCGACGACGACGTGGCCGAGCTGGACAAGGGCGTCTGAGCCGTCGAGGGGTCACGACCTCCGCGACACGCCGGCAAAGGGCGTGAGGCAGTGACTCCTCAGCTCATGGCGGCGAGGACGGCGTACGCCGGCTTGATCTGCTCGTCGATCATCGCCAGCCGCTCGTCGAACGGCAGGAACGCCGACTTCATCGCGTTCAGGGTGAACCACCGCAGGTCGTCCATGCCGTAGCCGAAGGCGTCCACGAGCAGGCCCAGCTCCCGGGTCATCGACGTGCCGCTCATCAGCCGGTTGTCGGTGTTCACCGTGACCCGGAAGCGCAGCTCGGCCAGCGTGCCGATCGGGTGCTCGGCGATCGAGGCGGCGGCGCCGGTCTGCAGGTTGGAGGACGGGCACATCTCGAGCGGGATGCGCTGGTCGCGGACGTACGCCGCGAGCCGCCCGAGCCGCGGGACGCCGTCACCGTCGACGGCGATGTCGTCGATGATCCGCACGCCGTGGCCGAGCCGGTCCGCGCCGCACCACTGGATCGCCTCCCAGATCGACGGCAGCCCGAAGGCCTCGCCGGCGTGGATCGTGAAGTGCGCGTTCTCGCGCTGGAGGTACTCGAACGCGTCCAGGTGCCGGGTCGGCGGGTAGCCCGCCTCCGCGCCGGCGATGTCGAAGCCGACCACGCCCTGGTCGCGGTAGGCGATCGCCAGCTCGGCGATCTCCCGGCTGCGCGCCTGGTGCCGCATCGCGGTGAGCAGCTGGCGCACGACGATCGGCCGCCCCTCGCGCCGCGCCTGGTCGTGTCCCTCCACGAATCCGTCGCGCACGGCCTCGACGGCCTGCTCCAGCGACAGGCCTCCGGCGAGGTGCTGCTCGGGCGCCCAGCGGACCTCGGCATAGACCACGCCGTCGGCGGCCAGGTCGAGCACGCACTCGCGTGCCACCCGGCGCAGGTGCCCGGCGCTCTGCATCACCGCGACCGTGTGCTCGAAGGTCGAGAGGTAGCGCTCCAGGCTCCCCGAGTCGGCGGACTCCTCGAACCAGCTGCGCAGACCGTCGGCGTCGTGGGTCGGGAGCTCGTGGCCGGTCTCGGCAGCCAGCTCCACGACCGTCGCCGGCCTCAGGCCGCCGTCGAGGTGGTCGTGCAGCAGGACCTTGGGGGCGCGGGCGACCAGCTCGCGGGGGGCGGGGCGGTCGGCGCGCTCGGTCATCACCCCATCCAACCAGGCCGCGACGCGGGCATCGTGGATCGGATATGTCATACGAACGACACAGTTGGCCTCTACGATTGAATATGTGTCCACCGACCCCGACAGCGTCGACTGGAGCGCGGTGGACGCCGTGCTGTTCGACCTCGACGGCGTGATCACGCCGACCGCCGAGGTGCACATGCATGCCTGGGCTGAGCTGTTCGCCCCGTTCCTCGCGGAGCGGGGCGTCGCGCCGTACACCCACGAGGACTACTTCGCGCACATCGATGGCAGGCCGCGCTACGACGGGGTGGCGGCGCTGCTCGCCTCCCGTGACCTCGACCTGCCCCGTGGCGAGCCCGGCGACACGCCGGAGACGCTGAGCGTCTGCGGTCTCGGCAACCGCAAGAACGCGCTCTTCGGCGAGGTCCTCGCCCGTGACGGCGTGCGGGCCTACCCCGGGTCCGTGGAGCTCCTCGACGCCCTGGAGCGGCGCGGGACCCGGCTGGCGATCGTCTCCAGCTCGGCCAACGCCCCGGACGTGCTGAGCGCCGCCGGGCTCGTCGAGCGCTTCGAGGCCGTCGTCGACGGCACGGTCGCCCAGCACGAGGGACTGCCCGGCAAGCCGCGGCCGGACACCTACGAGTTCGCGGCGGACGCCCTCGGTGTCCCCCACCGACGCGCGATGGTCGTCGAGGACGCCGTCTCCGGCGTGCAGGCAGGCGCGGCCGGCGACTTCGCGCTGGTCGTCGGGGTCGACCGGGGCGCGGGTGCGCAGACCCTGCTCGACCACGGCGCCGACGTGGTCGTCGACGACCTCGCCGACCTGGTCGCGGTGGCGAGGTCGACCGGGATGACCGGTGCGTCGCACGGCCCGCCGCCGCCCGGTGACCCCCTGGACCGGCACGTCTTCCCCCTCGACCCGTGGCGGCTGACCGAGCAGTCCTACGACGGTGAGCACCTCGGCCGCAACGAGACGCTCTTCGCCGTCGCGAACGGCTACCTCGGGATGCGCGGCAACCTCGAGGAGGGACGCGAGAGCCATGCCCACGGGACCTTCGTCAACGGCTTCCACGAGACCTTCACCATCCAGCACGCCGAGGAGGCGTTCGGCTTCGCGCGGGTCGGCCAGACGATGGTCAACGTGCCGGACGCCAAGCTGATCCGGCTCTACGTGGACGACGAGCCGCTGCTGCTCTCGATCGCCGACCTCGAGGACTACGACCGCACCCTCGACTTCCGCTCGGGGGTGCTCAGCCGGTCGCTGGTGTGGCGGACGCCGGCAGGCAAGCGGGTCAAGG
Source organism: Nocardioidaceae bacterium (assembly GCA_040006355.1). Classification (GTDB taxonomy): domain Bacteria; phylum Actinomycetota; class Actinomycetes; order Propionibacteriales; family Nocardioidaceae; genus Nocardioides_B. The sequence continues at coordinate 3,332 of JBDTXF010000334.1, forward strand.
TCGAGTCCACCCGGATGGTCTCGATGACCGACCGGCACCTCGCGGTGATGACCTTCGAGGTGACCCTCCTCGACGGGGACGCGCCGATCGCGATCAACTCCCAGCTGCTCAACCGCCAGGACGGCGAGGACGAGTACTTCGTGCGGTCGGCCGCGATGGGCGAGGGCACCGACCCCCGCAAGAGCGCGATCTTCGAGCGGCGGGTGCTGATCCCGCAGTCCATCGGGGTCGAGGCCGCCAGCGACCGGATGATCCAGGGCTTCAGCTGCTCCCAGTCGGGGATGACCATCGCGGTGGCGGTCGACCACGTCTTCGAGACCGAGAACCAGACCGTCGCGAACGCCCACTTCGACCCCGATGTCGCCCGGATGACCTACCGGATCGACGCGGTGCAGGGCAAGCCGATCCGGCTGGTGAAGTACGCCAGCTACCACACCTCGCGCGGGGTGCCCGTGCGGGAGCTGGTCAGCCGCTGTCGACGCACGCTCGACCGTGCCCTCGCCGAGGGCCTCGCACCCCAGGTCGCCGAGCAGCGCGCCTGGTACGACGGCTTCTGGGAGCGCTCCGACGTCGAGGTCGAGGGACCGCCCGAGGTCCAGCAGGCGGTGCGCTGGAACCTCTTCCAGCTGGCCCAGGCGGTCGGCCGCGCCGAGGGTGCGGGCGTGCCGGCCAAGGGGGTGACCGGGAGCGGCTACAGCGGGCACTACTTCTGGGACACCGAGATCTACACGCTGCCGTTCTTCACCTACACGACCCCGAGCTGTGCCCGCTCGGCGCTCCGGTTCCGCTACATGCTGCTGCCCGCGGCCCGGCACCGCGCGGAGCAGATGGCCCAGCGCGGCGCGCTGTTCCCCTGGCGGACGATCAACGGCGAGGAGGCCTCGGCCTACTACGCCGCCGGCACCGCGCAGTACCACATCGACGCCGACGTCGCCTACGCCG
>JBDTXF010000335.1:0-4260 GCA_040006355.1 Nocardioidaceae bacterium
CCGCGTCGGCGGTGGTGAGGTAGTTGTCCTCGCCGGTGTTGATGATGATCCCGGCGCGCGCGTGCACCTGCCGGCTGAACCGCTGGTCGACGAACGTGCGGATCGGGTTGATGTCGCGGAAGAGGATCCCGTACATGCTGTCGTTCAGCATCATGTCCAGCCGCTCCAGGCCGGCCAGCGTGGCGATCTCGGGCATGCAGAGCCCGGAGGCGTAGTTCGTCAGCCGGACGTAACGGCCGACCTCGCGGCTGACCTCGTCCAACGCCGCCCGCATCAGGCGGAAGTTCTCCTGCGTGGCGTAGGTGCCGGCGAAGCCCTCGCGGGTCGCACCCTCGGGCACGAAGTCGAGCAGCGACTGCCCGGTCGAGCGGATCACCGCGATGACGTCGGCGCCCTCGCGGGCAGCCTGCTGGGCCTGGGGCATGTCCTCGTAGATGTCACCGGTCGCGACGATCAGGTAGATCCAGGGTTGGTGAGTCGGGTCGCCGTGGCGCTTGACCAGCCGCTCGCGCTCGCGGCGGCGCGCGTCGACCCGGCGGATGCCGGCCCCGACCTGCCTGCTCGCCGCGGCGCGGGCCCGGGTGAGGTCCCGGCCCTCGGGGACCCGGAACCGCACCGAGCCGGCCGACGCCTTCTGGGCGAGCACCTCGAGGTCGTCGGCCTCCCCGCGGACCAGGGCGTCCCAGACCGGCAGGGCGATGCCGTGCTCGATCCCGACGTCGCCGCGGGCCGCGTCGAGCAGCCGGTTGACCCACGGGATGCCGTCGGGGTCGGCGCCCGAGAGCCCGGCCAGGCGCAGGGTGGCGCGCTCGACCGAGACGGTGGTGTGCCGCTTGGCGAGGTCGACGATCGGTCGCCCGGCCCGCCGGGCCAGGGTGCGCGCCGTGCGCACGGTGACCGGGTCCAGCTCCAGCTTGCCGCGGTTGCTCACTCCAGTGCTCCAGGTGACTCGTAGGCGATCTCCCCCGCGACGAGCGTCAGCACGCAGGTCGGGAGGTCGAGGTCGGGGTGCAGGTCGGGAAGCTGGGGTACGCCGGCGCGCGGGTCGGTCGACCACGCGGCGACCCGCGCGTCGGGGGTGTGCACCACCAGGTCGCCCGGGACGTCCCAGACCGCGATGCTGGCGGGTGCCCCGAGAGCGATCACGCCGCCCTCGTCGCGACGGGCGGCACGCCAGCCGCCACGGGTGTAGGCGTTGAAGGCCGCCCGGGTGGTGATCCGCTCCGTCTCGGTGTGGTGGCGGGTCGCGGCGCGGACCCCGGCCCACGGGTCGAACGGCGTGACCGGGGTGTCGGACCCGAAGGCCAGCGCGACACCGGCCCGGTTCATCGAGGCCAGCGCGTTCATCGGCAGCGCCCGCTCGACGCCGAGCCGCTGCGCGTAGAGCGATTCGGTGCCGCCCCACCGGGCGTCGAACATCGGCTGCATGCTCGCCGTCACCCCGAGTGACCCCAGCACAGCCATCTGCGCCGGGGTGGCCATCTCGACGTGCTCGAGGCGGTGCCGCGCCTGCAGGATCGCCGGCGTGCCGAGCAGCTGCGCGGCGGCGACGAGGCCGGCCACCACCTCGCTCACGGCCCGGTCGCCGATGACGTGGAAGCCGGCCTGGATGCCGGCACGGGTGCACGCGACGACGTGCTCGGTGACCTGGGCGGCGTCGAGGTAGAGGTGCCCGGAGGTCTCCGCGTCGGCGTAGGGCGCATGCAGCGCCGAGGTGTGCGAGCCGACCGAGCCGTCCACGCACAGGTCGCCGGCGGCACCCGCACAGCCGAGCTCGACGGCCCGCTCCACGCCGCCGAGCTCGCCCCAGTAGCCGACCACCTCGGGCAGCGTCGTCCGGGCGGTGAGCGCCGCCGAGATGGCGAGGTCCTCGGGTGGGCAGATGTGCGGGGCGCCGAGCTCGTGCACCATGCCGATGCCGTGCCGGGCGGCGTCACCGAGCGCATGCAGGATCGCGTCCTCCCGGTCGGAGGTCGGCTGGAGCCGGAACAGTCCGGCCCGCGCGACGTGGTGGGCCTCGCGCGCGATGAGACCGCTGACGTCGTACCCCTCGGCGTGGACGACGTCGGGGCAGGCGTCGAGGAACGCCGAGGACAGCACGGCCGAGTGCACGTCGACGCGGGACAGGAACGCCGCGCGCCCGCCGGTGGCGCGGTCGAGCTCGTCGCGGGTGAAGGGCCGCTGCTCCGGCCAGCCGGTCTCGTCCCAGCCGGAGCCGAGGACCACCGCGGCCGAGCTCTGGTGGGCGTGCACCGCGATGCGGTCGAGGGCGTCGGGCAGGCTGGTGGCCCCGGTGAGGTCGACCCCGGTGGCCGCGAAGCCGGTCTGCGCGAGGTGGGCGTGGGAGTCCACGAACGCCGGCGTCACCAGACGTCCCCCGAGGTCGATGATCCGGTCGGCGTTGTCGGCGAAGTGCACCGCCGCATCGTCGTCACCGGTCCACACGACCGCTCCGTCATCGAGGCACAGGGCGGAGGCGTGCGGGTCGGCGGGCGTGTGGACGTAGCCACCGCGGAGCAGGATGCGGGTCACGCGCCCCATCCTCACAGGCGTCTCTCGAACAGCTTCCGCACCCCGGCGTGCCCGCGCAGCAGCGACAGGGCGTAGTCGGCGTGGCCAGGCACGTAGCCGTTGCCGACCAGCATCGTCACGTCGGAGGCGAGCCCCTCCGCGCTGAGGGCGGCGGCGCTGAACGAGGTCGCCATCGAGAAGAAGACCACCGTGCCACGGTCGGCGGTGGAGAGGATCGCGCCGCCCTCGCAGCCCGGCACGTCGACGCACACGACCGTCACGTCCGCGGGGCCACCGGCCGCGGCGACCGCCTCGGAGAGGGCCACCGGGTCCCGGGCGTCGGCGAGCACGACCACGTCGGCGAGGTCCGCCGCCTCGAGGAGGTCGGCCTCGGCCTGGTGCGGGACCACGCCGATGGTCAGCCGCCCGCCGGCCTGCTTCGCGGCGGCCAGCGAGAGGGACCCGGACTTGCCGGCCCCTCCGACGACAGCCACCACCGGGGCGTCGTAGGACGCGACGACCCGGGCGGTCAGCGCAGGGGCGCCGCAGACGTCCATCACCGACAGCGACAGCCCAGCGGGCAGGTCCTCGGGGATCACCGCGACGATCGAGCGCCCGAACAGGATCGCGTAGCCGTCGGCGGGCACCTGCTCGGACCGGCCGTCCCAGTGAGACAGGTCGTCCTCGATGACGAGCGGGGTGAGGGTGAGGGAGACCAGGGTGGTGACCCGGTCCCCGACCCGGAGACCGAGCGCGGACTCCTCGCCGACCTCCTCGACGGTGCCGACCAGCATCCCGCCCGACCCGGTCACCGGGTTCTGCATCTTGCCGCGGGTGGCGACGATGTCGAGCACCTCCCGCCGGATCGCGGCACCGTCGCCGTCGTGGGTGCGCTCGAGCTGCCGGAAGGACGCCGCGTCGAGGTTGAGCCGCTCGACGCGGATGCGCACCTCGTCGGGCCACAGCTCGCGGCGGGTGTCGAGCCGCTGCGCCGCCTGGGGCAGCACGCCGATGGGCTCGAGGACGCGGTGCAGGCCGACCGGGCTGCTGGACTGCTCCACCGCTGGTCCTCCCTGCTTCAGTGTCATTGACGGGAAATCGTCCGGCGCTTCGTTCGACAGGCCGAAGATTGTCTGCGTATCGTGGCATGCGCGAGACGCGTCGTACAACCGGGCGCGCCCGTCTTGCCACCGAGGGAGGATCGCATGAGCATCGAGACGTCGATCGGGCTCGAGACCGGCCAGCCGTACCCCTACCGGCGGGTCGAGCTCGTCGAGCCGGACTGGACCCGCTTCCCCGGCTGGGCCGAGGTCACGGCGGCCGAGTGGGAGTCCGTGCAGTGGCAGCGCTCCCACTGCATCAAGAACGTCCGCCAGCTGCGCGTGCTGTGGGGTGACCTCGTCGACGAGGCGTTCTACGCCGACCTCGAGCGCGACCAGCGCGAGCGGGCGACCATGTCGATGCTCGTCCCACCGCAGATGATGAACACGATGGCGCCCCGCGAGACGCCGCGCGGTCCCGGCTCGCTGAGCGAGGCGGTCTACGCCGACCCGGTGCGCCGCTACATGCTCCCCGTCTTCTCCGACCGTCGCCAGGACTGGCCCTCGCACCCGCACGCCACCCGCGACTCGCTGCACGAGCACGACATGTGGGTCGCCGAGGGGCTCACCCACCGCTACCCCACCAAGGTGCTCGCCGAGCTGCTGCCGACCTGCCCGCAGTACTGCGGCCACTGCACGCGCATGGACC
>JBDTXF010000336.1:0-4248 GCA_040006355.1 Nocardioidaceae bacterium
GACCATCTCGATCGACGGTGAGGACGTGTCGTCGCAGGACGCGGCGGAGCTGCGCCGCAAGATCGGCTACGTCATCCAGAACGCCGGCCTCTTCCCGCACCGCACCGTCGTGGACAACATCGCGACGGTGCCGATGCTCAACGGTGTCAACAAGAAGCAGGCCCGTGAGGAGGCCGCCGAGCTGCTCACCCGCGTCGGTCTCGACGAGTCGATGGGCAGCCGCTACCCGGCCCAGCTCTCCGGCGGCCAGCAGCAGCGCGTCGGTGTCGCCCGCGCGCTCGCCGCGGACCCGCCGGTGATGCTGATGGACGAGCCGTTCAGCGCCGTCGACCCGATCGTCCGCGATGGCCTGCAGCAGGAGTTCCTGCGACTCCAGTCCGAGCTCGGCAAGACGATCGCGTTCGTCACCCACGACATCGACGAGGCGATCAAGCTCGGCGACAACGTGGCGATCCTGCGAGTGGGTGGCCACCTCGCCCAGATCGGCACCCCGCAGGACCTGCTCGACAACCCCGCCGACGAGTTCGTCGCCGACTTCGTCGGACGGGACCGCGGCTTCCGCGCGCTGTCGTTCATCACCGCCGAGAAGCTCGAGATGGAGCCTGTCTCGACGTACCTCGATCGGAGCAGCAGCGACGGACGCCTGGTCGTGGACGAGCAGGGACGCCCGCAGGGCTGGACGGTCGACGGCCACGAGGGGCTGCGTCCGCTCCCGGGGACGTTCACCGTCGACGACGCGCTGCGTCTGGTGACCGACCTCGCGATCACCTCGCCGGCCGGTGCCGCCGTCCGAGTGGACGCGGACGCGGTCGCCGACGGCGTGGTCGCGCACGAGGCCGTCGCGCGGCACCTCACCGCCCTGCGCCACGAGGCCCAGCGATGATCACCTACATCCAGAACAACTTCCCCGAGATTCGCAGCGACCTGGTCCAGCACCTGTGGCTGTCGCTGCTCCCGGTGGTGATCGGTTCGGTGCTGGCGCTGCCGCTGGGCTACCTGGCGGTTCGGCGGCGGGTGTTCTACCAGCCGGTCGTCAACCTGGGCGGCATCGTCTACTCCATCCCCTCGGTGGCGCTGTTCGCGCTGATCCCCGCGGTGCTCGGCACCGGCATCCTGTCGCCCCTCAACGTGGTGGTCGGCCTCTCGCTCTACACCCTCGCGCTGCTCACCCGCACCGTCGCCGACGCCCTGATCTCGGTGCAGGGACAGACCACGCAGGCGGCCTTCGCGATGGGTTTCCGACCGTTGCGACAGCTGTTCGGTGTCGAGCTCCCGATGGCGGTCCCCGTGCTGTTCGCGGGCCTCCGGGTCGCGACGGTGGCCAACATCAGCCTGGTCAGTGTCGGCGCGCTGGTCGGTGCCGGCGGCCTCGGCAACCTGTTCACGGCGGGTTTCCAGCTCGGGTTCATCGACCCGATCGTCATCGGCATCGTGCTCTCGATGTTGCTCGCCGGGCTCTGCGACACCGGCCTGGTCCTCCTGCAGCGGCAGCTCACACCGTGGACCCGCACCGGGAGCCGGGCATGAACGTGGTGGCACCGGTCCCGATGGTCAACTACCTCGGCTACCTCCTCGACGGGGCGAACTGGACCCTCAGCGGGGATGCGTCCATCCCGCTGCGCATCGGTGAGCACCTGGAGTACACCGTGCTCGCCCTGGTGATCAGCACCGCCATCGCCCTCCCGCTCGGGTTGCTCATCGGGCACACCAACCGGGGTGCCTTCATCGCGATCACGTTGGGCAACCTCGGTCGCTCGCTGCCGACCTTCGGTCTCGTGCTGCTGCTGGTCATCTGGCGGGGCGTCGGCCTCGCGCCGCTGCTGGGCGCCCTGGTGGTGCTCGCCATCCCGCCGATCCTGGCCCAGACCTACGCGGGCATCCGGTCCGTCGACCCCACGTCGGTGGACGCCGCCGTCGGCATGGGGATGCGGCCGATGCAGGTGCTGTTCCACGTGGAGGTGCCGATGGCGCTGCCGCTGATCCTCAGTGGCCTGCGCAGCGCCCTGCTCCAGGTGGTGGCGACCGCGACGGTCGCGGCGTACGCCGGGCTGGGCGGGCTGGGCAGGCTGCTCATCGACGGGCTGAACCGCCTGCAGTACGACCAGATCCTGGCCGGCGCCGTGCTCGTCGCGGTGTTGGCGATCGCGCTCGACTACCTCGGCGCCACCGTGGAGCACGCTGTCGTGTCGCCCGGTGTCCGCGAGCGCCCCGGCCGCCGAACCCGACGCTCCTCCACCTCCGAGTCCTCACCCAAGGAAACCGCCGACAGCATCAGCTGACGGCCCCACGAAAGGTCCACCCATGCAGAGCAAGACCAGAATCGGCGCGATCGCCGCAGCTGTGGCCATGCTCCTCCCGCTGAGCGCGTGCGGCAGTGACCCGACCAGCGGTGGCGGCACGGGCGACTCCTCGTCCCCGGCCATCGTCATCGGGTCGGCGAACTTCCCGGAGAACCAGCTGCTCGCCGAGATGTACTCCCAGGCGCTCGAGGCCAAGGGCGTCAAGGTGACCCGCAAGTTCAACATCGGCGCCCGTGAGCTCTACCTGAAGGCCCTCAAGGAGGGGTCGATCAACATGATCCCGGAGTACAACGGCGCGCTCCTGGCGGCGCTGTCGCAGGGTGGCGCCATCCCCGCGGGCGTCACCACGACCGACCAGGTGAACGGCGCGCTGAAGAAGGTGCTGCCGAGCGGCCTGGAGATCCTCAAGTCCTCCCCGGCCGAGGACAAGGACACCCTCTCGGTGAGCGCCGCGACGGCTCAGAAGTACAGCCTGAAGTCGATCGCCGACCTCAAGCCGGTCGCCAGCAAGCTGGCAGTCGGTGCTGCCTCGGAGTTCAAGACGCGCTCGCAGGGGCTGGTCGGCCTCAAGAAGGAGTACGGCATCACCTTCGGGTCCTTCAAGGCCCTCGATGCCGGTGGTCCGCTGACCAAGACCGCCCTGACCAAGAACCAGATCCAGGTCGGGAACATCTTCTCCACCGACTCCACCATCGTGACCGACCACCTGGTGGTGCTCGACGACCCGAAGAACCTGTTCGCGGCGCAGAACATCACCCCGGTGATCGAGAAGTCCAAGGTCAAGGGTGATGTCGGGTCGACCATCGACGCAATCTCCGCGGCGCTGACCACGAAGGACCTCACGAAGTACCTCGCCGAGGTGGCCGTGGACAAGAAGTCCTACAACACCGTCGCCAAGGAGTTCCTCTCCGCGAACAGCCTCGACTAGCTCAGTCAAGCAGCGCGGCCGCCTCGAGCCACTCCCCCTCGAGCGCGTCGCGCTGTGCGACCAGCTCGCGGAGCTCGATGTCGAGGGCGGCGAGGCGTTCGTAGTCGGCCGCGTGCTCGGCCAGCTGCGCGTGCAGGGCGGTCTGCCGGTCGGCGAGCCGGGCCAGCTGCCGCTCGAGGCGCTGCACGACCTTGCGCGCGTCCCGGAGCTCGCCGGCCGATGCCGTCGGCTGCGGCACGGGTGCGCCCGCCTCGGCGTGAGACGTGTCGGCGGGAGAGGTCCGCAGCGACTCGGCACGCCGCTCGAGGTACTCCTCGACACCGCGGGGCAGCATCGCGATCTGGCCGTCGCCGAGCATCGCCCAGGTCGAGTCGGTGACCCGCTCCAGGAAGTAGCGGTCGTGGGACACCACGACCAGGGTGCCCGGCCAGCCGTCCAGGAAGTCCTCCAGCACGGTGAGCGTCTCGATGTCGAGGTCGTTGGTCGGCTCGTCGAGCAGCAGCACGTTGGGCTCGGTGAGCAGCAGCCGGAGCATCTGCAGCCGGCGGCGCTCGCCGCCGGAGAGGTCGCCGATGCGGGCGGTCAGCCGGTCGCCGGTGAAGCCGAAGCGCTCGAGCATCGAGGACGCGGTGATCTCCCCCGAGGTGGTCCGGGTGACCCGCTTGATCCCCTCCACCGAGTCGAGCACCCGCTGCCGCGGGTCGAGATGGTCGAGCACCTGGGACAGGTGCTCCAGGGCCACGGTCCGACCACGCTTGACCCGGCCGGAGTCCGGCTCCAGCTCGCCCGCCACCAGCCGGAGCACCGAGGTCTTGCCGGCGCCGTTCACGCCGACGAGCCCGACCCGGTCACCGGGCCCGAGCCGCCAGGTGGCGTGCGAGAGCAGCTGCTTGCTCCCCCGCACGAGGCTGGCGTCCTCGATGTCGATCACGTCCTTCCCGAGCCGCTGGGTCGCGAACCGCTGCAGCTCGAGACGGTCGCGGGGCTCCGGCTCGTCCTCGATCAGGGCGCTCGCCGCGT
>JBDTXF010000337.1:0-4247 GCA_040006355.1 Nocardioidaceae bacterium
CCGGAACAGGTCGACCGGGGTGTGGGGATCGAGGTTGACCAGCAGCACGCTGACCTCGCCCCGGTAGCCCGCGTCGATGGTGCCGGGGGCGTTCACGATCGTCACGCCGTGCCGCGCGGCGAGCCCGGAGCGGGGATGCACCAGCCCGACGTAGCCGCCGGGGAGGGCGATCGCCAGGCCGGTCGGCACCAGGACCCGCTCCCCGGGGCCGAGGTGCACGTCCACGGTGGTGACGAGGTCGGCGCCGGCGTCCCCCGGATGGGCGTACGACGGCAGCGGGACCCCTGGGTCCAGCCGTGTGACCAGGATCTCGAGGTCCCCCGTCGCTCCGGTGCCGGCCATTGCGCCCATGCCGCCGACCCTACCGAGCGCCGGCCGCCTGTGGGTGCCAGGATGGGTCAATGCCCACGGCCCCCGCCTACGACGAGCGGCTCGGCGTACCCCTGCGCTGGTGGGCGCTGGCCACGATGTTCCTGGCCAGCCTGCTGATCGCGTTCCTGGTCGCCACGCCGGCCTGGGTCGCCTTCACCGGCACCGGCCTGATCGTGGCCCTCGTGCTGAGCGTCTTCGTCGGCTACGGCTCGGCCCGGCTCACCGTGCACGACGGGGTGCTGACCGCAGGGCGCGCCCGGATCCCGGTCACCGACCTCGGTGAGGCGCAGGCCCTCGACGCCCAGGCGACCCGCGCGCTGGCCGGCCGGGACGCCGACGCCCGCGCCTACCTGCTGCTGCGTCCCTACCTGACCCGCGGGGTGCGTATCGAGGTCACCGACCCCGGTGACCCCGCGCCGTACTGGCTGGTCTCGACCCGGCACCCGGACCGCCTGGTGACCTCCCTGAGCGACGCTCGGGAGCACGCACGCCGCCACTGACCTGCATCAACCCCGATCGGGGTGGGTACCCCACCAGGACGCCGCCGCGAGGCGGGCAGACACGAAGGAGACACACATGGCGTCGGGCTCGAAGCTGTACTCGGTGATGGGGCTGGCGGCGACGCTCGGTGCCACGATGGCCGCACGCAAGGCGATGACAGCCACCTGGAAGCTCTCCACCGGCAAGAAGCCGCCGACGAACCCGGAGCACCCGGACGTGTCGATGGCCGAAGCGGTGGCCTGGGCCGCCGCGAGCGGTGTCGCCGTGGGGCTGGCCCGGATGCTGGCGAGCCGCAAGGCCGCGGACTACTACCGTCGCTCGACCGGCCACCTGCCGCCGAACCTCGAGGACGTCGAGGTCTGAGAGACACGTGAGGCCGGGATCCCCCGTGGGGTCCCGGCCTTCATCGTCCGCAAGTGGCTGCTCAGGCGCAGTCCTTGCAGATCAGCTTCTTGGGGTCTGCCAGCTGGCTGCGGTGGTGCACCAGGAAGCAGCTCATGCAGGTGAACTCGTCGTCCTGGCGCGGTCGCACCTCGACGGCGAGCTCCTCGTGCGAGAGGTCCGCACCGGGCAGCTCGAACGACTCGGCGGCCTCCGCCTCGTCCTCGTCGACCTTGCCCGAGTTCTTGTCGTGCCGGCGGGCCTTGAGCTCCTCGAGGCTCTCCTCGCTCTGGTCTTCCTCGTTCTTGCGTGGGGCGTCGTAGTCAGTTGCCATGTTCCATCTCCCGCCCCCGTGATGCGCCCGGTCCCTGGTGGGGGCTGTTGACCGGGTCGTTGGTCTGTGGTGCTGGTGAGAGGCGGATTGTCCACCATGGAAGGGCCCTCGTGCACGGTCATTCCAGATGATGTCGCCAGAGTCACAGTAGCGAGACGGTGTCCGCGACCCCCCAGGGTGCTGCAGCCGGGTCAACAGCGCCCGTCACGCTGCTATTCCCGCCTGTCAGCCGGCCTGTTCAGCGAGGAAGCCGCACCGCTCGACGAGGTCGCGGAACGCCTCGAAACCGGTCGCCGGGGCGCACACCAGGCACTCGCTCCCACCGACACCGGGGTGCTTCTCGAGCACGGCGCCCGCCTCGGTGGCGACCAGCCCGCCGGCCGCCATGTCCCAGGGGTTCAGGCCCTCCTCGACGTAGGCGTCGAAGCGTCCGGCGGCCACGTTGCAGAGGTCGAGGGCGGCCGAGCCGATGCGGCGGACGTCGCGGACCTCGTGCAGCAGCGCGGAGACCGCCACGGTTTGGAGGACCTTCACGTGCTGCAGGTAGTTGAAGCCGGTGCCGACCAGGCACTGGGACAGCGCCGTGGGCACCTCGGGCGCCGCGACCTGCAACCGGGCACCGTCGAGGAACGCCCCACCGCCACGGGTCGCCGTCCACAGCTCGCGTGTCTGCACGTTGACCACGACCCCGACGACCGACTCGCCGTCGACCGCGGCCGCGATCGAGACCGCATAGCTGGGGATGCCGTAGACGAAGTTCACCGTGCCGTCGATCGGGTCCACGACCCACACGATCCCGCTGGTCGACTCCGAGCTGGCGCCCTCCTCGCCGAGGAACCCGTCGTCGGGACGGGCGGCCATCAGCCGGTCGAAGATCAGCCGCTCGGCGGCCTTGTCCACCTCGGTGACGATGTCGACCGGGCTGGACTTGGTGCCGGACACCTCCACCCCGCCGACCCGACGCTCGCGGACCAGGTCGGCTGCCTCGCCGGCGACCGCGCCGGCCAGGTCGAGCAGGTCGCCCAGATCGAGGTCCATCTCAGTCGCTCCCGCACAGTGCCGGGCGCGCGGCCCGCCCGTTGGGGCAGCAGCCGGCCGGGCAGACGTCCCACGAGGGCGCCTGGGCACCGACCGTGGCCCGGGCGGCCTCCTGGCCGCGCTCGACCGCGGCGCGCTCCAGCAGCAGGTCGCGCACCATCGCCACGAAGCGCGGGTCCAGCCCGGCCGTCGCGGCCCGGGCGAACTCGACGCCGACCTTCTCCGCCGTCGTCCTGGCCTCGGTGTCCAGGTCGAAGATCACCTCCATGTGATCCGAGACGAAGCCGATCGGCACGACCACCACGCCGCCGACTCCGGCCTCGGCCAGCTCCTCGATCCGGTCGTTCACATCGGGCTCGAGCCAGGGCATCTGCGGCGGCCCGGACCGCGAGCAGAACACCAGCTCCGCGGGGTAGCGGTGGCCGGTCTCCTGGCGCAGCCGCTCGCTGATCTCCTCCCCCACGGAGCGGTGCTGGGCGACGTAGGCCCCGCCCTCGGGGCCCGAGGTGTCGTTCATCGAGGTGGGGATGGAGTGCGTCACGAAGAGGATGTGGGCGTCCCGGCGCACGCCGTCACCGAGGTCGGCCAGTGCTGTGAGCGTGGCGTCGACCATCGGCTCCACGAAGCCGGGGTGGTTGAAGTAGTGCCGCAGCTTGTCCAGCCGGGGCACCCCTGCGCCCACGCTCGCCACTGCGTCGGCGAGGTTCTCGCGGTACTGCCGGCACGAGGAGTACGACGAGTAGGCGCTGGTCACCAGGCAGGCGGCACGCTCCACGCCGTCGGCCTTCATGCGGGCCAGCGTGTCCGCGAGGTAGGGGTCCCAGTTGCGGTTGCCCCAGTAGACCGGGATGCCGATGCCGCTGGAGGCGAGGTCCTGCTCGACGGCGCCGATGAACTGGCGGTTCTGGTCGTTGATCGGGCTGCGGCCGCCGAAGAGGTGGTAGTGCTCGCCGACCTCCTCGAGGCGCTCCCGCGGGATCCCCCGTCCGCGGGTCACGTTCTCCAGGAAGGGCAGGACGTCGTCGGCCTTCTCCGGTCCGCCGAACGAGACGAGCAGCAAGGCGTCGTAGGGCGCGATGTCGAGGGGCATGGCCCAATCCTAGGATCAGCGGTGATGCTGACGACCTACCGCCGGGTGCTTGCCCTTCCCGGAGCCCTCGTGTTCTCCATGAGCGGACTCCTCGCACGGCTGCCGATCTCCATGGTCAGTCTCGGGATCGTGCTCCTGGTCTCCACCCGCACCGGCTCCTACTCACGCGCCGGTGCGGTCTCGGCGGCGTACCTGATCGCCAACGCCGGCCTCGCCGTCCCACAGGCCCGGCTGATCGACCGGCTCGGCCAGCGCCGGGTGCTGCCGGTCAGCATCGGCGTCTTCGCCACCGGGATGGTCGCCACGATGGTCGCCGTCGAGCTCGACGCCCCGGTCCCCTGGCCGCACGTGTGCGCGGCCGTCTCCGGTGCCGCGATGCCGATGATCGGGTCGTGCGTGCGGGCCCGGTGGTCGGCTCTGGTGACCGACAAGTCCGACCTGCGCACGGCCTTCGCGTTCGAGGCGGTGGTCGACGAGACGGTCTTCATCCTCGGTCCCGCCCTGGTCACGGTGCTGGCCACCACCGTGCAC
>JBDTXF010000338.1:0-4246 GCA_040006355.1 Nocardioidaceae bacterium
GGAGCGGCGCTCGGCTTCGGCTTCGCACTTGGCGTGTTCACCGCCCTGGTGTCCTTCGCGATCTACACGCTGATCACGAACGCGAAGAAACGAGGCACCTGATCTCCTCGCGAACACCGCGCATGGACTCGTGGTTCGCCGGGCTTGTGTTCCGGTAGCCGAACCTCTTACGGGTGTCTGCGGATTCCTAAGGGTGCCTGGAGGCGAAGCGTCCCGCAAGACCCGTCCGGTGAAGCGTCGGTGACGGGGCGCCAATCGGGGCAGGGCTGGGCCCAACGACGGATCGATCCCCACGAGGGAGCGCACTGTTGTCCAACACGAAATCTCTCGACTACCGCCTCCCCTCGTCCGCTTGCGCTATCACGTCACCACCGACCTCACCAACCAGGTGCTCACCCACCTCCACCGAGGTCCGCCCGTCCCCTGCGCCTCCTGACACTCCGATCGGCTTACACGTCTTGCAGATCGAGTCCGCGCCGTTGTGTGGTGAGGACGCGCCGAACGCGACATGCTTGTGGGGAGTTGATGACCACCTCCGAAACACGAGGCGTGAATTCGACTGGACGGTCCCAGCACGTGGAGGAGCTCGCTCAAGGCAGGACCAACGGAAGGCGTATTCCGATATGAATCTTCCAAATCGGAATAGACGTGAGACGGTTCCGACATGGGAGGCCACGATGCCGACGAGCATCATGAGCACGGCAGACTTCAAAACTGCGATCGAGGTGCCTGCCCATACCCACCTCGTCGAGCCTTGGCTCCAGAGCGTGCGGAGTGGCACGCGCGAAGACCGCACGCTGCGCGAGGTGACGGTTGGCTGCCCCCAAGATTGCCGGCCTCGTCGTGTCCGTGCCTTCGCGCCTCGCCGCCGAGATGGACAGGGCCCTGCGTGAGATCGCGGCGCTAGATCAGACCCACGGTGAGCACCTGGCGTCTCTCTCGACACTCCTGCTCCGAGCCGAGTCGGTGGCGTCATCGAAGATCGAGCACGTCGAAGCGTCGGTAGACGACTACGCCCGAGTGGTGCTCTCCGCGCTCCAGGCGAGACGATCACCAGCGAACCGTTGACCGTCGCCAGCATCGCGCTTCCGCTATTGCTGCACTTCCTGGTCATGTGGTTCGGCGGCCTGGCGATCGCCCGTGGGCTGAAGCTGAGCTACTGGCGCCAGCGGCCAGGTCCTCGAGGGCGTCGTGGGCCCGCTCATCAAGGTGCCCGTGCTCGTCGGCCTGGTCTATGTCGCACGGTGGCTTCGGCACCGCTGCGCTTGGCCCGGCCCGGCCACATCGGGTACCGAGTTAGGATGCCACCTCAAACCGCTAGCGAAGAAGCGCCGCCTGGGCCCATCGGCGATCCGCAAGTATTCCCCATCTATTCGAGCCGACGGCCACAAAATCGCGTCCCGATCCTGCAAGGCGCAGCAGTCGTCCGGTCGCTGTTCTTGCAGTTCAGAGGCCTATTGATGCACGCTTGCGCAAACTCTCGTCGGGCTTGTTGAGGAACAAGGGGTCGCAGGTTCGCGATCTCGTCTAGTCAGCGGAAAGTCAGCACAAAGAACCTGCGAAGTTCTCCGAGCCGATCCAAGACCATCGGGTAGCGTCGGACTCCGGAAAATGGTTCGATCCGTGGCGGCGACCTCTGATCAAGCGAGTTTGATCGAGATGGACCGAGTTTGGACAAGGGGTCGGCACGGCCCGTCCATCACAGAAGGTCAGGGGTTCGAATCCCCTCAGCTCCACCACCCGCGAAACCCCGCCCCACCTGCACGAACGCGTCGCAGGGGCGGGGCTTTTTTGTTGTCATTCCCCGCCTTCGGCTTGGCGCGCACCCCCGGCGCCCCGCAGGGTGTTCAGGCGGTCCAGCCCGGCCCGACCCGCGGAGGATCCCAGGTGGTGCAGGTAGATGTTGGTGGTGGCGATCGAGGCGTGGCCCAACCAGGCCTGAACCGTCACCGGATCGACCCCACGAGCCAGCCACGAGCAGGCCGCCGTGTGCCGCAGGTCGTGGATGATGACCACCCCTGCCCGCCTCTGGAGTGTGCGGGTCTGGCAGTCCGATGAAGCTGCTGAGACCTGGGCACTTCCTCGGCGGAGGTGTCGCGTGTCTCCGATCGACTCGCTTCGCGACGGGGCGTGAAGGAAGCGGGGTCAAGCGGACGCTATTCGCGCGCAAAGCCAGCCCGTGCGCCTCAGGCTGGGACGGCATCGCGCAGACGACGTTGTTCTCCCCGCTCGAGGCCGTCGGAGTACAGGGTCGTGTTGAACCAGGTAGGAAAGGCCTTGGCCAACCGGCTGGGCCCGAGGAAGCGGGCGTGCCCATTGGCGAGAAGGTCGCGGAACGGCACGAGCCCAAGGAGCCAACGCTGCATCTGTGCGGTGTCAGCCTCGAGGGCGAGATCGACGGCCAGACCCTGGTCGTCCTTGCAGACGGTGATGCCGGGGCGTTCGATGTCGAGCCAGCCCTGGGCGCCACCAGCCCCGGTGAGGATCAGGTGCACCACGGTGCGGGCCTCGGGCAGCTTGGCGGGGATGGCGAACTGGTGGGTGCGCCAGATCAGCGACAAGCCGTCAAGGTCGTCGTCGGTCGGGTCGCCGAAGATCCATTCGGCGGCCCAGTGCCCCATCGCCCACACGATGGGGGTCAGGCCCTGGCCGGCAGCGGTCAGCTCGTAGGCCCCGGAGAGACCGGGTGCGTTCGCGGTGTGGGTCACCAGCCCGCGACGTTCGAGGTCACGCAGCCGTTGAGCGAGCAGGCTGCGACTCGCTCGCGGTAAGCCGCGGTGGATCTCGTTGAAACCGCGGGCGCCGATCATCAACTCGCGAATGATCAACGGCGTCCAACGGTTGCCGAGCACGTCTACAGCGGAGGCGATCGGGCAGTACTCCCTACGGCTCGTCATGGGCCCATCCTGCACCCGCTTGTCGTCCGCGGGTAGTACGGATCCTGTACTGCTGTCGGGGTTCGTGTGCACGGGCCGAGCTTGTCCGATCACAGGTATTTGTGATGAATGTCGAGGGTGCATGGCCCTTTTCGGCGGTACGACATCGGCACTCGTTGCGTGCTGCGGAGGACCGCATCATCGTTCTTGACGGTCTGCGAGCCGACACCCGTACCGGGTCTGCGAAGAAGACGGTCCCTCACCTAGCCGCACACCACATCATCTAGGAGAACTGACATGGACGACCAGTCGTCGGCTACCGACACCGTGGTTCACAACCACCTGAGAGCCTTCCTGGAGCAGGAGAGCGTCGACTCCATAGTTCAGGACTATGACGACGCTGCCCAGTTCCACACGGAGGCCAAGATCTACCGTGGCAAGCAGGAGATCCACGGCTTCTTCACTGACTTCATCGGCGCGCTGCCGGAAGGGGCCATCGGTCGGTTCGAGCTCAAGAGCATGCAGGTCGAGGGAAGCATCGGCTACATCACGTGGAGGGTGGGCGACGAAATCCCTCTGGGCACTGACACGTTCGTCGTGGACAACGGAAAGATCGTTTCACAGACGTTCGCCATGTTCGCAGCACCGTCCCCCTAGGTCACCACGGCTCCGGCAGACCCGTGCGGATCGGGCGGCTGCCCCGGCTCCGTGCTGAGCACGAAACGTGACATCCGTGGCGACCACGGATCCCCGCGGCCGATTCGAGCCGCACAGTCGTCGGGCGGCCCCGCGTTCTGTCGAAGGATGCGGGTCCCGAGACGACCGGAGCCCTTCGGATCCAGGCGCCAAGCGCCGGGCTGAAGCCACCCCTCGACCGCTCAACACCCCACGTTTAACACAACCACTCCGCCAGTCGAGAAACCTGACGGTCCAACCAGGAGGAACCATGACCACGACCCAGACCGCGACCCCAACGCATCCGATCAGGGACGCCACCCTTGCCGAGTTCGCCGCGGGACTGCGCGGCACCGCAGTGCTGCCAGGTGACGCCGACTACGACCAGGCGCGCAGCATCTGGAACGGAGCGCATGACCGGTATCCGGCGCTGATCGCCCAGTGCGCCGGAGTGGCCGACGTGATCCGCACCGTCGACCTCGCCCGCAGCGAGGGGCTGCCCATCGCAATACGCGGCGGTGGCCATTCGATCCCCGGGTTCTCGACCCTCGATGCCGGCATCCTGCTCGACCTCTCCGCGATGACCGGCATCGCGGTCCATCCCGACGACCGCACCGTGAGCGCCCAGGCCGGGTGCACGTGGAAGGACCTCGACGCGGAGACCCAGCAGTTCGGGCTCGCGGTGACCGGGGGCC
>JBDTXF010000339.1:0-4233 GCA_040006355.1 Nocardioidaceae bacterium
GACTCCACCGAGATCGACGAGATCCTCACCCTGCGGGTGATGACGATGACCGACGCGGAGAAGGCGGAGGCACGCGCCACCGACCACCGGGCCGCGGAGATCATCGACCGGTGCGACGCGATGACCACCGAGACCCTCCAGCAGCTGCACGGCGTGCTGCGGGACCCGCACCAGCCGGTCGCCGCCGCACCGGCCACCGACCAGCGGGCCGTGGAGGCGCCGGGCCCGGACACCGGCGACGTGCCATGGTGGGACCCGGCCACGGACGCGAGCGTCAGCCCGGAGACCGACAGCGTCATGATCGCCGGGGTGCCGGTCGCCCGGGGCAGTCTGGTGCGCGTGCACCCGTCCCGGAGGGCCGACGCGCAGGACCTGTTCTTCGCCGACCAGGTGGCCCGGGTCAACGCGGTGCTCCACGACGTCGACGGCTCCACGCACGTGGCCGTGGTGCTCGTGGACGACCCGGCTGCGGACCTCCACGAGTGGTACGGCCGCTACTTCTACTTCGCACCCGACGAGCTCGAACCCCTGGACCCAGCACGAGAGGAGAGCCGGTCATGAGAACAGTCGGCCTGATGACCACGGTCGTCGCCGCGATGGTTGCCGCCGTCGCGGTGGTGGTCGGGGTCCGTTCCGCCCCCGACATCGCGCGCTATCTCAAGATGCGCCAGATGTGAGGGCCCATGAGTGAGAACCCCGGCGAGCGAGTGCTCGTCGCGGGCATCGGCAACCTGTTCTGCGGCGACGACGGCTTCGGGCCCGAGGTCGTCCGGCAGCTCCTGGTGGCCGGTGACCTGCCGGAGCAGGTGCGTGCCGTCGACTACGGCATTCGCGGCATGCACCTCGCCTACGACCTGCTGGACGGGTACGCCGCGCTGGTGGTCGTCGACGCCCTGCCGAACGGCCGGTCCCGCAGTGAGCCCCCCGGGACCCTCACGGTGCTCGAGGTCGGACCCGACGACCTCGGCTCGGGTGACCTCGACCCGCACGGCATGGCGCCGGTGGCCGTGCTGGCGAGCCTCTCGGCGCTGGGCGGCCGGCTCCCTGCGACGTACGTCGTGGGCTGCACGCCTGCCGACGTGGGCGAAGGGATCGGGCTCTCGCCCTCGGTCGGGTCGGCCGTCAGCGCGGCGGCGGACCTGGTCAGGCGGGTGGTCCGCGAGCGGATCCTCGTGTCCACGGACGGAGGGCGCTGAGATGTGTCTCGGGATCCCCGGCCAGGTGGTGAAGGTCCTCGACGGCAACGCCGGCATGCTGGCGATGGTGGACGTCCTCGGCGCCGAGCGACCGGTCAACCTCGGGATGCTCGAGGACCTGGCCGTCGAGCCCGGCCAGTGGGTGCTGATCCACATGGGCTTCGTCGTCGAGCGTATCGACGAGGACCGGGCCCGCGAGGCGATGTCCGGGCTGGAGCTGATGGGGCGCCAGCGTGAGTGAGTCGAGCGCAGCGACGGCCACCGCGGTCGTGGCGCCACGGCTGCGTCGCCGCTTCGAGGTCGCAGGCGTGGTGCAGGGCGTCGGGTTCCGGCCGTTCGTCTATGTCACCGCGGCGCGGCTCGGGCTGGCCGGCTCGGTGCGCAACACCCTCGCCGGCGTGCGCGTGGAGGTCGAGGGCGACCCCGGGGACGTGGCGCGGTTCGCGCGGGCGCTCGAGGAGGACCCGCCACCTCTCGCCCTGGTGGTGGGCATCGAGTCGCGCGACGTGGCGCTGCGGGGCGGCACCGGCTTCACCATCGTCGACTCCGAGGCGGACGCTGACCCGGTCGGCGCCCGAACCTTCGCCTCGCCCGACGCGGCGCTCTGCGCCGACTGCCGCGCCGAGCTCGACGACCCCGGCGACCGGCGCCACCGGCACCCCTTCATCAGCTGCACCCACTGCGGGCCCCGCTTCACGATCATCACCGCGCTGCCCTACGACCGCTCGAGCACCACGATGGCGGGCTTCGCGATGTGTGCGGCCTGTGCGGCGGAGTACGCCGACCCGGCCGACCGGCGCTTCCACGCCCAGCCGATCGCCTGCCACGACTGCGGTCCGCGGCTGTCCCTGGTCACCGGAGACGGCCGCACCGTGCACGGGGACGAGCCGGCGCTGAGCGCGGCACGTGACCTCCTCGCCGACGGGAAGGTCGTCGCCGTCAAAGGGCTGGGGGGCTACCACCTGGCCTGCGACGCCCGCAACGAGCACGCCGTCGCCGAGCTCCGCAGGCGCAAGCAGCGCGGCGACAAGCCCTTCGCGGTGATGCCTCGCGACCTCCGCACCGCCCGCACCCTGGTGCGCGTCGGCGTCGGGGCCGCTGAGCTGCTCACCGGTCCGCGTGCCCCGATCCTGCTGCTTCCCCGCACCGGGACCTCGCTGGCCGCCTCGGTCGCCCCGGGGAACCCGGACCTCGGGGTGCTGCTGCCCTACACGCCCCTGCACGTGCTGCTCCTCGGCCCCGAGGGTGACACCGAGGGCCCGGACGTGCTGGTGATGACCTCGGGCAACCTGTCGGGGGAGCCGATCGTGATCGACGACCGGGCCGCTCGGGAGGTGCTCGCACCGCTGGTCGACGCCTGGCTGGTGCACGACCGGCCGATCCGGGTGCCGTGCGACGACTCGGTGACCCGCTGGGTGGCCTCGGCCGAGCTGCCGGTGCGCCGGTCCCGCGGCTATGCCCCCCTGCCGATCGCCCTGCCCTTCGAGGTCGACCCGGTGCTGGCCGTCGGCGCGGACCTGAAGAACGCCTGCGCCCTGGCGAGCGGCCGCTACGCCTGGGTCAGCCAGCACATCGGAGACCTGGACGACCTCTCCACGGTGCGAGCGCTCGGCGAGACCGTCGCCCACCTGCAGACGCTGACCGGGGTCGAGCCGGGGCGCCTGGTCGCCGACGACCACCCGGGCTACCGGTCCGGCGGGTGGGCCAGGCAGCACGCCGACGGGCGCACGGTCTCCAGGGTGCAGCACCACCACGCCCACATCGCCTCGGTGATGGGCGAGCACGGGCTCGGGCTCGACGACACCGTGCTGGGCATCGCGTTCGACGGCACCGGCTACGGCACCGACGGCGCGGTCTGGGGTGGGGAGGCCCTGGTCGCGACCTACGCGTCGTTCCGGCGGGCCGCCCACCTGCGCTACGTCCCGCTCGCGGGCGGCGATGTCAGCGTGCTCCGTCCCTACCGGATGGCCCTGTCCCACCTGCGCGCCGCCGGGGTCCCCTGGGACGACGACATCCCCGCCGTCGCGGCCTGCCCGCGGCGCGAGCGCGTGGTCCTGGCCCACCAGCTCGACACCGGGTTCGGCTGCGTGCCGACCTCCAGCATGGGTCGGCTCTTCGACGCGGTCTCCTCCCTGCTCGGCGTCCGGCACGTCGTCGACTACGAGGCGGAGGCGGCCATCGAGCTCGAGTCGCTCGCCCGCTCGGTCGACCTCGCCGACCCCTACCGCTTCGGCGTGCAGCCGGCCGGCGACGACACCGCCGGGCTGGTCGCCGACGCGGGTCCGGTGGTCCGCGCCGTGGTCGCCGACGTCCGCCGGGGCACCTCCCGTCCCGTCGTCGCGGCCCGGTTCCACCGGGGTGTCGCGGAGCTGATGGTGACGCTCGCGGAGCACGAGCGCGCACGGACCGGCCTGGCCACCGTCGCCCTCGGTGGCGGGGTGTTCCAGAACGCCCTGCTGCTGGAGACCGGCACGCGACTGCTGGAGGATGCCGGCTTCACCGTGCTGCGCCCCCGGCTGCTGCCCCCCAACGACGGCGGGATCGCCCTCGGGCAGGTCCTGGTCGGCGCGGTGGCCCACCCACCGACGTACCCCACAGAGAGGTGAGCGACATGTGCCTGGCAGTTCCGGGTCGCATCGTGTCCATGCACGACGAGGACGGCCAGCCGATGGCCCAGGTCGACTTCGGCGGGATCCGCAAGGAGGTCTGCCTGGCCTACATCCCCGACGCGGTCGTCGACGAGTACGTCATCGTGCACGTGGGCTTCGCCATCCAGCGCCTCGACGAGGAGTCGGCGCAGGACACCCTCGCCACCTTCGACCGGCTCGGAATCCTCGAGGAGGAGTTCGGCGACGGCTTCTCCTCGGCCGCCCGGCAGGCCGCCGGACAGACAGGAGCACCACGATGAGGTATCTCGACGAGTTCAGCGACCCCGACCTGGCCAAGAAGCTGGTGGACCAGATCCATGCGGTGACCACCCGCCCCTGGGCGATGATGGAGGTCTGCGGGGGGCAGACGCACTCGATCATCCGGCACG
>JBDTXF010000340.1:0-4230 GCA_040006355.1 Nocardioidaceae bacterium
ACAGCCGCAGCTGACGGCGCTCGCGGGTGTGCAGCACCGCCTCCGCGATCGCCTGCAGCTCGTCGATCGGGGTCGAGAAGAGCTCATCGCGCGGATACGTCTCCAGCACGTCCATCAGTGCCTTGCCGGTGTGGCTCAGCGGCACGAACCCGGCCCGGTCGACGACCTGCTTGGCCTTCACCCGGATCACCGGGATGCGGGTCAGCGACTCGGTGTAGGCCGCCGAGGAGAACAGCCCCAGGAAGCGCCGCTCGCCGACGACCTCGCCGTGCTCGTCGAACGTCTTGACGCCCACGTAGTCGAGGTAGACCGAGCGGTGCACGGTCGACTTGGAGTTGGCCTTCGCCAGCACCAGCAGGGTCTTCTCGCGGGCCCGGTCCCGGACCAGCGGCGGCAGCTTCCCGAACCCGGCGGTCATGTCCTGGTCCGAGCGCAGGATGCCGAGGCCGGTGCCGGGAACCGCACGCAGGTAGACGTCCGGGGACCCCTCGGCGGCATCCTCGAGGCGGTACTCGCGATAGCCGAGGAAGGTGAAGTGGGTGTCCGAGAGCCACTGCAGCAGAGCCTGTCCCTCCGTGACCTCCTCCGCGGGCAGCGGCGGCACCGACCGGCCGAGGTCCTCGATGATCGCCAGCGCCTGGGCGTGCATCTTGGGCCAGTCCTCGACGGCCTCGCGCACGTCGAGCAGCACCTTGGCCAGCG
This sequence comes from Nocardioidaceae bacterium, assembly GCA_040006355.1. GTDB lineage: Bacteria > Actinomycetota > Actinomycetes > Propionibacteriales > Nocardioidaceae > Nocardioides_B. Next base: position 703 of record JBDTXF010000340.1, read on the forward strand.
CGCGCTCGATCTCCTCGCGCTGACCAGGGCTCGACTCGCGGCCGATCTCGAGGTGCATCCAGGACTCACGGGAGAGGTCGGCGGGCACGTCGACACGGTCGACCGCGTCGACGTCGGTGAGCACGTCGGCCAGCAGTCCCGTCACGTCGCGACGCACCAGGATCTGCGGGTGCACGACCATGTGCACCTCTCGGCCCTGCTCGTTGAGCTCCATGGTCACCGAGTCGACGAGGAAGGGCATGTCGTCGGTGACCACCTCGACCACGGTGTGCCCGCCTGCCGACCAGCCGTGCTCGGAGACCGTCGGGGTGAAGACCTTGATGTTCGCGGTGCCCTGCGGGCGGTGGCCGGCCAGCTGGTACTGGCTCATCACAGCGCCGTAGAGGTCCACCTCGCTGCGCTCGGCGAGGTCCTCGGCGGCCACGTGCCGGTAGAAGTACGTCAGCAGCCGGCCCGAGGTCTCACCCGGAGGACCGGCGGTGCCTCTGCGGCCGGACGCGAAGGCCGCCGCCCGCTCGAGGAGCTCGTCGCGTTCGCGGTTCGCGGAGTCGTCCGGCGTCGTGGGCACGCAGCATCAACCTCTGTCGGTCCGACGTCACGTCGTTGTGCCGTCGCCCCCGACCCTAGAGCGTCACGCACGACCGACCAACCACCGCGCACCGATGCGTGTCCCCGGGCGGGACGATGCCTACAGAACCGAGCGGAGCTCCCACAGCAGCGGGTAGTAGCGCAGGTCCAGCCGGCTCCGCAGGTAGCTCGCGCCGGACGAGCCACCGGTCCCGGTCCTGGTCCCGATCATGCGCTCGACCATCACCACGTGCCGCCCACGCCAGGCTGCCGCGAGCTCGTCGTGCTGGAGGAGGGCTTCCGCGACGGCCCACACGTCGGCGTACGTCGACCGGTCGTGCGCCGTCCGTCGGACCGACGAGGTGACCTGCTCGTCGTCGCCGACGGGGAGCCCGCGGCTCTCGAGCACCCCCAGGAACGCGTCCCACAGCGTCGGCTCCTCGAGCCGGCGCGCGAGCCGCTGCTGCTCGTCGTCGGTGAGGCCCTTGAACCGGCCGACGAAGGAGGCGTCCTTGGCGCCGGAGAGGAACTCCAGCTCCCGGAACTGCACGGACTGGAACCCGCTGGCCGGCGCCAGGGCCTGACGGAACTGCAGGAAGTCCTGCGGGGTCATCGTCTCGAGCACGTCGACCTGCTGGACGAGGACCCGCTCGATCACGTGCATCCGGCCGAGCAGGTGCTGGGCCCACCACAGCGGGCTCTCGTCCGCGCCGGCCGGCGCCGCGAGCATCGCGTCGCGGGCCGCCGTCGCCTCGTGGAGGAGCTGCTGGAACCACAGCTCGTAGACCTGGTGGATGGTGATGAAGAGCAGCTCGTCGTGGGCGACCGGACGGGACTCCAGCCGCTGCGCGGAGAGCAGCTGGTCGAGGTGGAGGTAGCTCCCGTAGGTCAGGCGCGCGCCCTGCTCGCCAAACTGGATCTCGGTGCCGCCCCACTGCCCGGCGACGGGTCCGGTGGTGCTCTGGTCGCTCACACCGCAGAGCGTAGGCCACCCGCCCTCCGGCCGGAACCGGCATCCGTCATGATGACCGCCATGCCGAACCGAGGAGATCGCCGATGAAGCTCTGGCACGAGATGACCTATGACGCCGCACCCGAGGCGGTCGCCGAGATGCTCGCGGACCCCGCGTTCCGCGAGCAGGTCTGCGACGCCATGCACGTCCTGCGCCGCGACGTGACCATCGACGGGTCGGGTGCCGAGATGGTGGTGCGCATCGACCAGACGCTGCCGGGGAGGGGCATCCCCTCGTTCGCGAGGAAGATCGTCGGCGAGGAGATCCAGATCGTGCGGAACGAGACGTGGACCGCCGTGACCGACGCGGACCTGGTGATCGAGGTCCCCGGCAAGCCCGGCACGATGAACGGCACCATCGCCCTCGTCGGCCGGGGCTCGCAGACCGTCGAGACGGTCGACGGGGAGATCCGGGTCAAGGTGCCGCTCGTCGGCGCCAAGCTGGAGGGCCTGGTCAGGGACCTGCTGCTCTCCGCACTCAGGGCCGAGCACCGCGTCGGACGGGGGTGGCTGGCGGGGTGACGCACGACTCGGAACACGTCGGGGCACCACGGGGTTGATACGACGTTCGACTGTCGCCGACCCGTGAGGACCCGCACCCACATGCCACATCTCTTCGACCCGCTGACCGTCCGAGGCTGGGAGCTGACCAACCGCCTGGTGATGGCGCCCCTGACCCGCAACCGCGCGGTGCCCGAGGGCATGGTCCCCGGCGACCTGGCCGTCGAGTACTACGCCCAGCGTGCGTCCGCGGCCCTGATCATCACCGAGGGCACCCAGCCGAGCGCCGTGGGTCAGGGCTACCTCAACACCCCCGGCATCCACACCCCCGAGCAGGTCGCCGGCTGGCGCCGCGTCGCGGACGCCGTGCACGCCCGCGGCGGCCGCATCGTGGTCCAGCTGATGCACGCCGGGCGGATCGCGCACCCCGACAACAAGGGCGGTCTGGAGTCGATCGCGCCGAGCCCGCTGGCCGCCCCGGACGAGATGTTCACCGCTGACGGCATGAAGGCCTACCCGGTCCCTCGCGCGCTCGGGACCGACGAGATCGCCGGCGTCGTGGCCGACTACGTGCACGCGGCCCGGTCCGCGATCGAGGCCGGCCTCGACGGCGTCGAGGTGCACGCTGCCAACGGCTACCTGATCCACCAGTTCCTCGCCCCCGGCTCCAACGAGCGCACCGACGTCTACGGCGGCAGCCCGGAGAACCGCGCCCGCTTCGGCATCGAGGTGACGCGAGCGGTCGCCGAGGCCATCGGCGCCGAGCGCGTGGGCATCCGGATCTCCCCGGCCCACAACATCCAGGGGGCGACGGAGGAGGACCCGGCCGACGTGGACGCGACGTACTCCGCGCTCGTCGAGGGCATCGCCCCGCTCGGACTGGCCTACCTGAGCGTGCTGGCCGACCCGTCGCTGGACCTCGTGCAACAGCTGCGCAAGGACTTCGGCGGCGTGCTGGTCGCCAACGACGGCTTCGGCGCGGTCACCACCCGGGACAGCGCGCAGGCCGTGCTCGACGCCGGGCTCGCCGACGCGGTCGCCGTGGGTCGGCTGTTCCTCGCCAACCCGGACCTGCCGCAGCGCTGGCAGACCGGCGCCGAGCTGAACGAGCCGGACCCCGACACGTTCTACGGCGGCGGCGCCGAGGGCTACACCGACTACCCGTCCCTGTCCGCCTGAGGCTCGACCCGGATGGTCAGCCCCGACTCATGAACGGGTAGCGGTAGTCGGTCGGCGGGTCGAACGTCTCCTTGATCGACCGGGGCGAGGTCCACCGCAGGAGGTTCTGCGGTGAGCCCGCCTTGTCGTTCGTCCCGGAGGCGCGCGCCCCGCCGAACGGCTGCTGGCCGACGACCGCGCCGGTCGGCTTGTCGTTGACGTAGAAGTTGCCGGCAGCGAAGCGCAGCGCATCCTGCGCCCAGGCCACGGCGTTGCGGTCCTGGGCGATGA
>JBDTXF010000341.1:0-4229 GCA_040006355.1 Nocardioidaceae bacterium
CGAAGCGCACCCGGGCCCGAAGGGCTCGATGGTCATCCCAGAGGTGGTCGAGCTCAGCCTCATCGGTCGCGTGGATCTGGACGACCGGAGGCGGATGGTCGTGCGCGATCCCTCGCCGACCGGTGACGAGCTGCTCGACCGGGCGCTTGCCACCGTCCGGCGCAAGGCGGGCAAGAAGCCCTCGGCCGTGATCAACGAGCTCGGGAAGAAGCTGCGGGGCGAGCTCGCCGAGCGGCTGGCGGCGACCGGGGTGCTGCGTGCGGAGAAGGGCAAGGTGCTCGGCATCTTCCCCACGACGGCGTGGCCCACGTCCTCGGCCGACCACGAGGCCGCCGTACGTCGTTCGCTCACCTCGGCGCTGGTCGAGGGCACCACGCCCGAGCCGCGCGACGGAGCCCTGGTGGCACTGCTGCACGCGCTGCGGGCGACGCACAAGGTGGTGGACCCGAAGGCGCACGACCTCCGGCGCAAGGAGCTCGACCGCCGCGCCAAGGAGATCGCCGAGGGCAGCTGGGGCTCCCAGGCCGTCCGCGACGCCATCGACGCGATGATGGCGGCTGTCACGGTGGCGGTGATGACCAGCACCATCGCGGCGACCGCCGGCTCCGGCTGACCCCCCACCCCGATAGTCCGTGACGGAAAGCAGGTGTGGAGGCCCCGAAAACCTGCGTTCGGTCACGGACTATCCGGGGGGTGGGGGATGTTGAGGCCAGCGTGAGCCCCCAGTGAGCCTCCAGTGAGCCCCCAGTGAGCCCCCAGTGAGCCGCATCACCTCGACCGGCAGCGGCCGGCGACCCCGGGTGCGGGCCCCCGAGCTGCGCGGTCGCGGGTGGCTGAACACCGGGGGACGCGAGCTGTCGCTGGCCGACCTCCGCGGGCGCTTCGTGCTGCTGGACTTCTGGGCGTTCTGCTGCGTCAACTGCCTGCACGTCCTGGACGAGCTACGCCCGCTCGAGCAGAGGTACGACGGGGAGCTGGTCGTCGTCGGGGTGCACTCACCGAAGTTCGCGCACGAGGCCGACCCGCACGCCCTGGCTGCAGCCATCGAGCGCTACGAGGTCGGGCACCCGGTCCTCGACGACCCGGAGCTGGTCACCTGGCAGGCCTACACCGCCCGGGCCTGGCCGACGCTGGTCCTGGTCGACCCGGAGGGCTACGTCGTCGCGCACTACTCCGGTGAGGGCCACGCGCACGCCATCGACGTCGTGCTGAGCGAGCTGCGCGAGGTGCACCGGGCCAGGGGCACCCTCCAGTCCGCCGACTCGCCCTACGTCCCGCCGGCGCCACGGCCGGGCGACCTGTCCTTCCCGGCGAAGGCGGTCCGCCTGGCCGGCCGGAGCCTGCTGGTCGCCGATGCCGGTCACCACAGCCTGGTCGAGCTCGCCGAGGACGCCGAGACGGTGCTCCGGCGGATCGGCAGCGGCGAGCGCGGTCTGCTCGACGGTCCCCCGGGCGCCGCCCGGTTCAACGAGCCCAACGGCCTGTGCCTGCTCCCGGGCGACGTCGCCGAGCAGGTGGGCTACGACGTGGTGGCCGCCGACACCGTCAACCACGCCCTGCGCGGCGTCCGGCTCGCTGACGGCGCGGTCCGCACCCTGGCCGGCACCGGCCGGCAGCTCGTGGTGGGCCACCCGACCGCGACCGGCGCAGAGCTCTCGAGCCCCTGGGACGTGGTCTGGTGGCAGGACCGGGTCTGGGTGGCGATGGCCGGGGTGCACCAGCTGTGGACCTTCGACCCGCTCACCGGACGCACGGAGGCGGCCGCGGGCACCGCGAACGAAGGCCTTCTCGACGGTCCTCTCGACGAGGCGTGGTTCGCCCAGACCTCCGGCCTGGCCGCCGACGGCGACCGGCTCTGGCTCGCGGACAGCGAGACCTCGAGCCTGCGCTTCGTGGAGCACGGCCGGGTGCAGACCGCCGTCGGCAGCGGACTCTTCGACTTCGGCCTGCAGGACGGACCGACGGGCACCGCGCTGCTGCAGCACCCGCTCGGCGTCACCGTGCTGCCCGACGGCTCGGTCGCGGTCTGCGACACCTACAACGGCGCCGTACGCCGCTGGGCCGACGGCGATCTGACCACCGTCGCGACCGGGCTGGCGGAGCCCAGCGGCGCCGTCGTCGACGGCGACGACCTGGTGGTCGTGGAGTCCGCGGCGCACCGGCTGACCCGGATCCCGCTCGCCGGCCCGGTCAGCGAGGTCGACGGCTTCGCGCGCAGCACGCTGCGACCGGTCACCGAGATCGCAGCCGGCGAGGTGACCCTGGTGGTGTCCTTCGAGCCGCCTGCGGGCCAGAAGGTCGACGACCGCTTCGGCCCCTCCTCGCAGCTGCTCGTGTCCTCAACGCCCGCCGCCCTGGTCAAGGACGGCGACGGTCGCGGCACCGACCTGACCCGCGTGCTGCGGATCGACGGCACGGTGGGCGACGGGGTCCTGCACGTCGCGGCCCGGGCGGCCTCCTGCGACGAGCAGGACGGCGAGGGCGCGGCGTGCCACCTGCACCAGCAGGACTGGGGGGTCCCGGTCCGGGTCGTCGAGGGTGGCGCCACCCGGCTGGACCTGCCGCTCTCCGCGCCGGGCTGAGGTGGCACAGGTCTCCTCGGAAGGGCGAAGCGGGCGGCGGACCACTGGTAGACTCTTCAACAGCCAAGGCCGTTCGTTCGGCCTTCATTTGTAGCCCGGTGTGGTGCGCACTCAGCGCAGGACCAGTGATCGGGCACGAACTGCGTCTCGCAGGCTCGCCGGACCACGCCGTGTCATCCGGGCAGAGACGTGCCTGTCCAGTCTCCTCGAGGAACCCTCTTGCCCAGCAACACCCCTGCCCTGCCGTCCTTCGTCCAGCTCGGTCTCTCCGAGAAGGTCATCGACGCGCTGGGGCGCGTCGACATCACCACCCCCACGCCCGTCCAGGCCGCCGTCATCCCCGACGCGATGAGCGGCAGGGACCTCCTCGGCCGCGCGCAGACCGGCTCCGGCAAGACCCTCGCCTTCGGTCTGCCGATCCTGGCCCGGCTCGCCGGTGAGCGCAGCCGCCCCAAGCACCCGCGGGCGCTGATCATCGTCCCGACCCGGGAGCTGGCCACCCAGGTGCGTCGCGCCATCGAGCCGCTGGCCTACGCCGTGCACCTCAAGCTCGTCACGGTCTACGGCGGCACGCCGTACGACCGCCAGATCAAGCAGCTGCGCGCCGGCGCCGACATCGTCGTCGCCACCCCGGGCCGGCTGCAGGACCTGATCGACAAGGGCCACTGCCGCACCGACGACGTCCAGGTCACCGTCCTTGACGAGGCCGACCACCTGTGCGACCTCGGGTTCTACCCGGCCGTCGACGCGCTCCTCAAGCTCACCCCGCCCACCGGACAGCGGATGCTGCTCTCGGCCACCCTGGACGGCGACGTCGACCGGCTGGTCCGCGCGCACCTGCGTCAGCCGGTCACCCACGAGCTGGACCCGAACGCCGGCTCGGTCGTCAAGATGGACCACCACGTGCTGGTCGTCGGCGGGTTCCGCGACAAGGTCGAGGCGGCCACCGCCCTGATCGAGGCCAACCCGCGCTCGATCGTGTTCACCCGCACCCGCGAGGGCGCGACCGAGCTGTCGGACGCGTTCATCGCCGCCGGCATCGAGGCCGTCGACCTGCACGGCAACCTCTCGCAGCGGGTCCGCGAGCGCAACCTGCACAAGTTCTCCTCCGGCAAGGCCCAGGTCGTGGTCGCCACCGACGTCGCCGCCCGCGGCATCCACGTCGACAACGTCGGGCTGGTCGTGCACTTCGACCCGCCCGCCGACGCCAAGGCCTACCTACACCGCTCGGGGCGTACGGCGCGGGCCGGCGAGTCCGGCGCCGTCGTCACGATCACCACGCCCCGCCAGGTCGACGAGATCGTCCGGATGCAGGACAAGGCCGGCGTCACCGCTCGTCATCACGACTCACGCACCACGCCGCGGCCGATGACGCGCGAGACGCTCGCCGTTGCCGGCACATCGGCTCCGAAGGTCACCCCGGGTCGCAGCGGTGGCGGCTACCAGGGCAACCGCGGGCGCAGCGGTGGCGGCTACCAGGGCAACCGCACCGGCGGCCCGCGCAGCAGCGGTCCCCGCAGCGGCGGCTACCGCGGCGGCAGCGACCGTCCGTCGTACGCCGGCAGCGAGCGTCGCACCGGGGCCGGGCGACCGAGCCGCACCCCCCGCTGACCCACGGCGCGAAGGGGCGCCCGGACCACGTGGTCC
>JBDTXF010000342.1:0-4219 GCA_040006355.1 Nocardioidaceae bacterium
TCGAGACGCACCTGTTCTTCACCTTCTGGGGCTTCGACATGATCAACAAGAAGACGATGGGCGACTTGAAGTTCACGATGCTGGGCAACCCCGCGACGCACATGCCTCAGGGCCTCGGCGGCCTGCCCGGCATGACGGCCATGGCGACCTCGAAGCTGAAGAAGTCCATCGCCGACCTCGACGTGCCCGAGGTGCCGGAGTTCCTCGAGCAGATCGTCGCCTCCGGCGGTCATCTCTGGGCCTGCCGGCTCTCGGCCGACATGAACCACCTCCTCGAGGAGGACCTCTACGACGACGTCGAGGGGATCATCAGCGCCAGTGACTTCATCGAGAAGACCGCAGGCGCCCAGATGCTGTTCATCTGAGAGTCACCGGCGTCAGACGAGACCAACGCCGCGCTCAGCGGCCGCGACTCCCCCGACCTGGCGACGCTGGACCCGGCACCTGATCGAGCTGGACGGCACCGCGCACAAGCACCGCCTGGGCGCCAAGGCGTTGGTGGGGGAGATGGCCTCACTCCGAAGCGCAGCGGTCCGGCTCCCGCACCAAGCCCACGGCGACGGGGCAGTGCCCGGGAGTGCCCTCCTCAGCGTGGGAGGTAGACGTCGGGTATGCCGTCCGCGTCTGCGTCGCGCTGCTCGGCCTCGCACAACCGCCGGTAGGTGCCGTTGCGGGAGCGCAGCACCCCCGTGGCCAGGACCGCCGCCACCAGTGAGCCCGCCAGGATGGCGACCTTGACGTGCTCGTCGCGGAGGCTGTCGGCGCCGTAGGCGAGCTCGCCGATCAGCAGGGAGACGGTGAAGCCGATGCCCCCGAGCAGAGCGAGTCCCGCGATGTCGAGCCAGCGGAGGCTCTCGTCCAGAGATGCCCGCGTGAAGCGGGCGACCAGGTAGGTCGCGCCGAGGATGCCGAGGAACTTGCCGGCGACGAGGCCGACGACGATGCCGAGTGCGACTCGGTCGGTGAGCGCGTCGGTGAGCCCGGAGAAGCCGCCGACGGTGACGCCGGCGGCGAAGAAGGCGAACACAGGGACCGCGATGCCCGAGGAGATCGGCCGGATGAGGTGCTCGAAGTGCTCGGCCATCCCGGGTCCGGCCTCGGGACCCCCGGCCGCCTGGCTGCGGATGACCGGGACCGCGAACCCCAGAAGGACGCCGGCGACGGTGGCGTGGATCCCGGAGGCGTGCACCAGACCCCAGGTCGCGGCGGCCAAGGGGAGGAGCAGCCACCAGGACCGCACCCGTCGCTGGACCAGCACCGTGAACAGGCCCAGCGGGACCAAGGCGCCCACGAGCGGCAGCAGGCTCAGGTCGCTGGTGAAGAAGATGGCGATGATGGTGACCGCGAACAGGTCGTCGACCACGGCCAGCGTGAGCAGGAAGGTGCGCAGGGCGGTCGGCAGGTGTGTGCTGATGATGGCCAGGACGGCGAGCGCGAACGCGATGTCGGTCGCGGTCGGGATCGCCCACCCACGAAGCGCGCTGTCCCCGGTGGTCAGGTTGATCAGGGCGAAGAGCAGAGCTGGCATGGCGATCCCGCCCAGCGCCGCGAAGATCGGCAAGGCGGCCCGCTGGGGGTCCCGCAGGTCGCCGGCGACGAACTCGCGCTTGAGCTCGAGGCCGACCACGAAGAAGAAGATCGCCAGCAGTCCGTCGGCGGCCCAGGTGCCCAGACTCAGGTCCAGGTGCAGCGCGGCGGGTCCGACGGTGACGTCGCGCACCGCGGTGTAGGAGTCCTTCAGCGGGCTGTTGGCCCACACGAGCGCGACCACCGTGCCGGCGAGGAGCAGGGCTCCCGCCACGGTCTCGCTGCGCAGCACCTCGGCGATGCGGGAGTCCTCGGCCCACGACCCACGGTCGAACAGCGTGCGCCGGGTGGGGGACTGACTCATCTAGTGCTCCTGTGGTCGGGATCGTCGCATCGACTGCCGACCAGACTTCCCGGCGCACCACGGTCGAGACTACGTGGTCGGTGCAGGGGATCAGAACCGCACGCGATGGCGGGGGTGACCCGTAGCCGACGACCGTGAGGGTGACCGATCCGCCTCGACACCACCAGAAGAGCGCCCCCGACAGGCTTAGGGAAGTCTGCAGACAGAGAGGTGAGTGGTCCCCAGGCAGACGCGGCGAGCCGGACTGATCCGCGACCGTAGGGACATGACCACCACACCCACACCCCTGCGCGAGATCGTCGCCTACCTCGGAACCGCCTACGGACTCGCACTCCTCGTCGCGATCGGACTGCCCGACGCACAGGTCAACCTGATGCTCAGCGTCGCGGTCCCCACGGTCACCGTCGGGATCCTGACCTTCACCGTCACTCCGCGCGGCAGCCGCCGTGAGCTGTGGCGCCGGATCGGGCTCGGACGGATCGGGGTCCGGGGCTGGCCTGCCGCCGTCGCCCTCCCGCTGCTGCTCTGCGCCGGGGCCTACGGCGTCGCGGTGTTGATCGGGGCCGGGCGGCTGAAGCAGCTCCAGCTCACCGATGCGACCCCTGGCTGGGCGATCAACGTCGTCGTGTCGCTCCTGGTCGGCACTGTCATCATCGTGGGCGAGGAGATCGGCTGGCGCGGCTACCTGCTGCCGCGCTTCCAGCAGGTGACCAGCCGCCGGCGCGCTGCGGTCATCACCGGGTTCGCCCACGGCTGCTTCCACCTCCCGCTGATCCTGCTCGCGACGACCTACGACGTCGGCGGGGCCCGCTGGATCGCCGCGCCCATGGCCGTCGCCGTGATCACCGCCGGCGGGGTCTTCTACGCCTGGGTGTGGGACCGCACCGGGACCGTGTGGCCGGTGGCCATCGCGCACAACGTCGTCAACACGGTCTTCGACCTCGGCGCCGCGTCAGTCGTCGCCGTCCCGGGGTGGAACATGGCCTACGTGGCCGGCGAGACCGGGTTCGCGACGCTGGGTGTCTGTGTCGCCTCGGCTGCCGTGCTGCTGCGCTGGGCTCGCGTGTGGCGCACTCCGATGGTCGACCCGTCGACAGTGCCGCACACGAGCGTGTCCCCGTTGCGGTTGCGTAGTCTCCGCACATGAAGCGGCAACCGGCGCCGGGCTCGGGTTGGCAAGGTGGGTGGGCATCGGCGTCACGTCGCCTGTCGCCGTACCTCGACCCCGCCCTCGCGATCGTGGCCGCTGGCGCGGCGCTGTCCTCGCTGCTCACCACGGACCTGGCGACCCTCGACCCTCGGCTCGTGGCACCGGACGTCGTCTCGGCGGTGGTGACCGTGGTGGCCGCCGGAGCGCTGGCCTGGCGCAGGAGTCGGCCGTGGGCGTCGTACGCCGTGATGGTCCTCGGCAGCCTGGTCGTGAGCCTGACCGGTCACTACATCGGGCTGCTCTCGGTGCTGCTGCTGTTCAGCTTGTACTCACTGGCCGCCCACGGACGGCGGCGGGACGCCCTGGCCGGGCTCGCCGTGGGTGTGCTGTGCTTCGTGGGGCTGGCGCTGCTCGACGTCCCGGACCTCGGCACCTCGGACCTCCTCGAGGCACTGGCCCTCCTGGTGACCGCCTGGGCGCTGGGAGACGCGATCCGGTCGCGCCGGCAGCAGCAGCGCGACCAGCTGGCCGCCGCGGTCGCGGACGAGCGGCTCCGGATCGCCCGCGAGCTCCACGACGTGGTGGCGCACAGCATGTCCCTGATCGCGGTGCAGGCAGGGGTCGGCGCCCACGTGATCCACACCGACCTGCCTGCCGCTGAGCAGGCACTCGAGGTGATCGCCGAGGTGAGCCGCCGCGCACTGGAGCAGACGAGGTCGATGCTCGGCATGCTTCGCGACGAGGACGAGGGCGGCGCCCGGCCACCCGCACAGGGTCTCGACGACCTCCCGGAGCTGGTCGGCGATGTCGGCAAGGCCGGACTCGATGTCGAGCTCGTCCGACCGGATCGATGGCCGGACCTGGAGAGTGCCGCGTCGTTGACGGCCTACCGGATCGCGCAGGAATCGCTGACCAATGTGATCAAGCACTCGGCCGCACGCACCGCCACCGTCACGATCGTGGCCAGGGACGCCGTGCTGGACCTCGAGGTGGTCGATCCCGGCCCGCCGCGGCCGACCGCGGGCACGCGGTCGGGCCACGGACTCGTCGGGCTCGCCGAACGGGTCCGGCTGGTCGGAGGGACGGTGCGCTACGGCGCGCGGGGCTCCAGCTTCCGCGTCCACGCCACCCTGCCGGCCGGGTCCAGACCGATGAGCGGCCGATGATCCGGGTCGTGG
>JBDTXF010000343.1:0-4205 GCA_040006355.1 Nocardioidaceae bacterium
CGGGGGTGGGGACGCAATTTCGCGCGCCTCGGCGGGGGTGGGGGCGCAGGAGCGCGCGCCTCGGGGAAATAGTTAGCAAGGGTAATGAGTTAGGCTAAGTACTATGTCATCAGCCGAGAAGGTCGCCCGGACCGACACCGGGCTCGCGTCCGCCCTGCGGATCTCCGTGATGCGCCTGTCCCGGCGGATGCGCAGCGAGCGGGACCCCGACAACGAGCTGCTCCCCGTCGGACAGCTGTCGGTGCTCGGCGCTCTCTTCCGCCACGGCGAGTGCACGGTCGGAGAGCTGGCCACCCTCGAGCGGGTCCAGCCCCCGTCCATGACCCGCACGGTCAACTGCCTCGGCGACGGCGGCTACGTCGTACGTCATCGGAGCGAGACCGACGGCCGCCGCGTCGTGGTCGCCCTCTCCGACACCGGGCGGGCGACCATCGCGGCCGACCGTCGGCGGCGCGACGCGTGGATGGCCCAGCGGCTGCGCGAGCTCACCCCCGACGAACGCTCCCTGCTGCGGCAGGCCGCCCCGATCCTGGAGAGGCTGGCGCTCGTTTGAGTCCCACGTTCCGCTCCCTGTCGAACCGCAACTACCGGCTGTACGCGTCCGGGGCCGTGGTGTCGAACGTGGGCACCTGGATGCAGCGGGTCGCCCAGGACTGGCTCGTGCTGCAGCTGACCCACAACAACGGCACCGCGCTCGGCATCACCACCGGGCTGCAGTTCCTGCCCATCCTGCTGCTCTCGCCGTACGCCGGGCTGGTCGCCGACCGCTTTCCCAAGCGACGGCTGCTCCAGGTCACCCAGCTGATGCTGGCCATCCCGGCGCTCGTGCTCGGCCTGCTGGCGGTGACCGACGTCGCCCAGTCCTGGATGGTCTATCTCGTCGCCTTCGTGTTCGGCATCGGCTCGGCCTTCGATGCCCCGGCCCGGCAGTCCTTCGTCAGCGAGATCGTCGGCCCGGAGGACCTGACCAACGCGGTCGGCCTCAACTCCGCATCGTTCAACCTGGCCCGGATGATCGGCCCGGCAGTGGCGGGGCTGATGATCGCCGGGTTCGGGGGCGGGGTGCCGGCCACCGGCGTGGTGATCCTGGTCAACGCGGTCAGCTACGGCGCCGTGATCCTGTCGCTCCAGCGGATGCGGGAGCGGGACCTCAACCCCGCCAAGCCGACCGTGAGGCACAAGGGGATGATCCGCGACGGCGTCCGCTACACGACGGCGCGCCCTGACCTGATGCTGATCCTCACGATCGTCTTCTTCGCCGGCACGTTCGGGCTGAACTTCCAGCTCACGTCCGCGCTGATGGCCACCGAGGTGTTCCACAAGGGCGCAGGGGAGTACGGCATCCTCGGCACCACCTTGGCGATCGGCTCGCTGACCGGGGCGCTCCTGGCGGCCCGCCGCAGCGTGATCCGGCACCGTCTGGTGATCCTCGCGGCCGTCGTGTTCGGGCTTGCCGAGATCGTGGCCGGGCTGCTGCCGTCGTACCTCACCTTCGCGCTCTGGACCCCGGTGATCGGGATCGCCTCGCTCACCATGATCACCTCGGCGAACGCGACCTTCCAGATGAGCGTGGCGCCCGCGATGCGCGGCCGGGTGATGGCGCTCTACATGATGATCTTCATGGGCGGCACCCCTATCGGCTCACCGATCGTCGGCTGGGTCGGGGAGACCTTCGGGGCTCGCTGGACCCTGGTCGGCGGCGGCGTCGCGACGCTGGCCGGCACCCTGCTGGCCGTGGTCATCTTCAGCCGCGCCAAGGGGCTGATCGGGCACGCCCACGAGGTTCCCGAGGTCGCGCCCGAGCCCGAGCCTGCCCCCGCCGACGTGGTGATGGCGAGGTCGGCCCCCGACCGGCGGGCGCCTACGCTGGGGACATGAACCCCCGCTACCGTCGTCTGGTGATCCCAGGGGCGCTGGTGGGTCTGCTGCTGATCGTCGTGGTGACGGCGCTGCTCCGTGGCTGAGCCGCTGCTGCGTGCACTGGGCCGGATGCGCGCCCTGCTCCTCGACGACGCCCAGCTGGTCCGGGCCGTCGCGACCGGCCGGGCGAAGGGCCGCACCCCCCGCTGGCGCCGGGTCGAGCTCCGGTACGTCGACCTGTCGGCCGGCCGGCGCCTGCAGGTCACGGCCTACGACGACACCCAGGCGCACACGTCCAACCACGCGCCGGGCGAGCCCGCGCAGACCGCGGTGGACGAGCTCCTCGACGAGCCGTTCGGCACCTGGCACGTGGAGACACTCACCGAGACCCACCAGCTGCGGGTCACCAAGAAGCTCGAGGCGATGGTGCACAGCTCGGCGAGGCCGGAGCCCGACGAGCGGGTGCGCTCGGAGCACGACCGGCGCAAGACGCGGCTGCTGCCCGAGGACGACCCGGTGCTGGCGGCGCTCGGGTTCGTCGACCAGCACGGCCGGACCAAGCCCAGCCGGCAGGCGAAGTACCGCCAGGTCGAGGAGTTCCTGCGCGACCTCGCGCCGGTCGTCGACGCGGCCGTCTCCTCGGGACGGGTCACCACGCCGAGTGTCGAGCGGCCGCTCCAGGTCGTGGACCTCGGCTGCGGCAACGCCTACCTGACCTTCGCCGCGCACCGCTACCTCTCCCACGTGCGAGGGCTGCCGGTGCACACCACGGGCGTCGACGTGAAGGAGCAGTCCCGCGAGCACAACGCCGCGCTCGCGGCCTCGCTGGGGCTCGCGGAGGAGATGACCTTCCTGCAGGGTGACATGGGCACCGCTGAGCTCGACGGCCGTCCCGACGTGGTGCTCGCGCTGCACGCGTGCGACACCGCCACCGACGACGCGCTGGCCCGGGCCGTGACCTGGGAGGCTCCGCTGGTGCTGGCCGCGCCCTGCTGCCACCACGACGTCGCGGCCCAGCTCCGGCGCACGCCCAGCCCGGCGCCGTACACACTGCTGACGCGCAGCGGCATCCTGCGTGAGCGGTTCGCCGACACCTTGACCGACGCGATGCGGGCCGCGGTGCTGCGGCAGGTCGGCTACCGCGTCGACGTGATCGACTTCGTGGACAGCAGGCACACCCCCCGCAACACCCTGCTCAGGGCGGTCCGGACCGGGGCCCCGGGGTCCGCGGAGGGCCGCCGTGAGCTGGCCGAGCTGACCGAGGCGTGGAGCGTGCGCCCGAGGCTCGCGGAGCTGCTCCGTGACCGGTTGGCCTAGCGGGCTGGCGGCGGCCGCGGTGCTCGTGGGGGCAGTGCTCATGGTCCCGCCCGCGCAGGCGGCCGGTGACGCGGTGCCGCACCGCACGCTGTTCTCGTTCGACGACTACACGATCTTCGAGTCCAGTGGACTCGTCGACCGCGGCGACGTGGTCTACACCAACAACGACTCGGGCGACGACGCCGTCGTCTACGGCGTGGACCCGCGGACCGGGCGGACGGTCAGCCGGACGACGTACGCCCCATCGGTGCACGACGTGGAGGCGATCGCCCCCGGCGCGGACGGCACCGTGTGGGCCGGCGACACCGGCGACAACCGGCACGCTCGCGACGACATCGCGGTCTACCACCTGGGGACCCGCGACGGGGACCACCCGGGCACCCGCTACCTGCTGGGCTACCCCGACGGCCCGCACGACGCCGAGACGCTCCTGGTGCAGCCGGGCACGCAGCGGGTCTTCGTGGTGACCAAGTCCGTCTTCGGCGGCGTGGTGTACGTCGCGCCGCGCACGCTCACCTCCGGCGCCACGCCGCAACGTCTCCGCGCGTTCGCGCGGGTGCCGGGTCTGGTCACCGACGGGTCGTTCTTCCCCGACGGACGGCACGTCGTGCTGCGCACCTACGGCACCGCGTCGGTCTACACCTTCCCCGACTTCCGGCTCGAGGGCAGCGTCACCCTGCCCTCGCAGCGGCAGGGGGAGGGCATCTCGGTGGGCGCCGACGGCCGTGTCCTGGTCTCCTCCGAAGGGGCGCACTCCGACGTGCTCGCGGTCACGCTCCCCGCCTCGCTGACCTCGAGCGCGGCCACTCCAGCCACCCCGGCCACGTCCGGCCGGGTGCCGGAGGGCACCCGGGTGCCCGAGCCCGAGGACACCGCCGGGCGGGGGAGGAGCGCCGGGGACTGGGTGGGGATCGCCGCGGTCGCCGCGGTGCTCGTCGGCGGCTTCCTGCTGGCCCGGCGCAGCTCCCGCCCCGGATAGTCCGTGACCAGACGCAGGTCATTGGGCCCGCAAAACCTGCGTCTGGTCA
>JBDTXF010000344.1:0-4180 GCA_040006355.1 Nocardioidaceae bacterium
CCGACAAGATGCTGCAGGGCCGGGTGTTCGCCTACGCCGACACCCACCGCTACCGCATCGGGCCGAACTACCAGCAGCTGCCGGTCAACCGGCACCGGGTCGAGGGCGCCTACACCTACCAGTTCGACGGTCCGATGGCCTATGACCACACTGCCGACCGCTCGAAGTACGCTCCCAACTCCCACGGCGACCCGTTCAGCGACGCCCAGGGTGTGGCTGAGGACAGCTGGGAGGTCGACGGGGAGATGGTGCGCACCGCCTATGCGCTGCGCGCCGAGGACGACGACTTCGCCCAGGCCGGCATGTTGGTGCGCGACGTCTGGGACGACGCCGCCCGCGAGCGCTTCGTGAACAACGTCGCCGGTCACATCCTCGGTGGGGTGAAGCCGGAGACGATGCCGCGCGTCTTCGAGTACTGGAAGAACGTGGACGCCGACACCGGCAAGCAGATCGAGGAGCTGGTGCACGCCGGTCTCCCGGAG
This sequence comes from Nocardioidaceae bacterium, assembly GCA_040006355.1. Classification (GTDB taxonomy): domain Bacteria; phylum Actinomycetota; class Actinomycetes; order Propionibacteriales; family Nocardioidaceae; genus Nocardioides_B. Next base: position 483 of record JBDTXF010000344.1, read on the forward strand.
GAGAAGCCGGCCCCGGGCCCGACCGAGCGTCGCGGCGTGATCGAGGAGACCTCCCGCTCGCACGCTGGCTGACCTGCGGCACGAGCGAGGCACGGCACGACGGCCCGGTCCCCGCGAAGGGGCCGGGCCGTCGTGCGTCTGGTGGCTAGAGGATCGGCGTGCTGCCGGTGACCGCGACCCGGGCGCCGGAGACGTAGCCGCCGTCGTCGGAGGCGAGCAGGGCGTAGACCGGCGCGAGCGTCGGCGAGGGCGAGTCGGAGTTCACCGACGAGCTGCCGATGATCGAGGCGCCGGAGGCCATCTGCGGGAGGGTGCCCTTGACCAGGTGGAACATCGTCGAGACGTTGGTCGCCCAGGTGTGGTCCCACTCGTCGTCCGGGATCTCCTCGAGGCTCTCGCGGTCCATCTGGAAAGCCGCCGTCGTTGACCAGCACGTCGACCCGGCCGAGCTGCTCGACGGTGCGGGCGATGACGTCGCGGCAGTGCTGCGGGTCGGAGATGTCCCCGGGGACCGGCACGAGCCCCGGTAGGTCTTCTCACAGCAGTCCGGGACCGGGACCATCTGCGACTGGATGCCCGGGACGTCGTGCTGCTGGACGGGCTGGTTCACGGCTGCTTCTTGCGGGGTGGGCGCTGCTGACGCGTCGGCGTACCCCGTGTGGTCGGGGGACATGCCCGGCGTGGGCGGCTGCGGGTGGTGCGCCACAATCGGGGCATGCCCGCGACCCCCGACCCCGGTCCCCCCGTCGACGTGCTCGGCGACCCCTACGTCGCGGAGACGATCGAGCTGGCACCCGACGACGAGGGGGCCGTGGTCGCGACGCTGGTGGTCCGCCGTGCGGAGCAGCCGACGACCCGGGCGGTCCTGCACGTGCACGGGTTCGCGGACTACTTCTTCCAGACGGTGGTCGCGGACTACTGGGTCGGCCTCGGCTACGACTTCTACGCCCTCGACCTCCGCAAGTACGGCCGCTCGCTGCGGCGGCACCAGACCGCGAACTTCGTCACCGACCTCGCGGACTACTACCCCGAGATCGACGAGGCCTACCGCCGGGTCACCGAGCGCGACGGGCACACCCAGGTGGTCGTCTCGGCACACTCCACCGGCGGGCTGGTGACCCCGCTGTGGGCCCACGACCGGCAGCCGGCGCTGGCGGGGATGGTGCTCAACTCCCCCTGGCTGGACCTCCAGGGCAGCCTGCTGCTGAGGACGGCGGGCACCAAGGCGATCGAGCAGATCGGCCTGCGCCGGCCCTACCTCTCGGTCCCCCGTGACGTGTCCGGCCTCTATGCGCGCAGCCTGCACGCCGAGCACGACGGCGAGTGGGACTTCGACCTCGCCTGGAAGCCGCTGCAGTCCTGGCCGGTGTATGCCGGCTGGCTGCGCGCCGTGCGCCGGGGGCACGCACGCACGCACCGTGGCCTCGACGTGCCGGCCCCGGTGCTGGTGCTGACGTCCGCTGCGAGCGGGCACCCCAAGGAGTACGACGCGACGTGCACGAGCACCGACATCGTGCTCGACGTCGAGCTGATCCGGAAGTGGGCGCACAAGCTCGCCGACCAGGTCACGCTGACCCGGGTCGACGGGGCGATCCACGACGTGTTCCTGTCGCGCGAGGCGGTGCGCGAGCGCGCCTTCGACGAGGTCACCCGGTGGGCCTCGGCCTACGTCGCGGCCGGCTGAGGCGTCTCTGCGCGGACCTCCTGGATGCGGACCATGTTGCCGGCGGGGTCCCGGACGGCGCAGTCGCGGACGCCGTACGGCTGCGCGGTCGGCTCCTGGACGATCTCGGCGCCCCCGGCCTCCAGCTCGGCGAAGGTGCCGTCGAGGTCCTCGGTGGCCAGGTTGACACCGAAGTAGCTGCCCTTGGCGACCAGCTCGAGGAGCATGCGTCGCTCCTCGTCGGTGATGCCGGGCTGGGCGGTCGGCGGGTGCAGGACGATGGCCGTGCCCGGCTGGTCGGCAGGGCCGACCGTGATCCAGCGCATCCCGTGGTATCCGACGTCGTTGCGGACCTCGAAGCCGAGGGTGTCGCGGTAGAACGCCAAGGAGGCGTCCGGGTCGGTCTGCGGGAGGAAGCTCGAGTGAATGGTGATGTCCATGACACTCACGCTAGGCGCGTGGGGGCGAGGCCGCTTCTCGATTCCTGACCGGTCTGGTGACCTGCTTGGACACGCACGGCGGCATCCCCGGGGTCGTGGCCTCCGCCTGGCGGCGGTAGACGCTGGGAGGCACCCCGACCAGCGCGGTGAAGCGACTGCTGAAGGTGCCCAGCGACGAGCAGCCGACGGCGAAGCAGACCTCGGTGACGCTCAGGTCGCTGCCGCGCAGCATCGCCATCGCGCGCTCGATGCGACGGGTCATCAGGTAGCCGTAGGGCGACTCGCCGTAGGCGAGCCGGAACTGGCGGCTGAGGTGCCCGGCCGACATGTGCACGCCGCGGGCGAGCGCCTCGACGTCCAGCGGCTGGGCGTACTCCCGGTCGATCCGGTCGCGCACGGTGCGCAGCCGCGCCAGGTCGCGCAGGTGCTGGCCGACGTCGGGTCTGCTGGTCACCTGCGAGATCGTCCCACGTCGCGCCGGCCTCGGCCCGTCAGTCCGGTGACGCCGTCGGATGGCGGGAGTAGGTTGCGGCGATGACACTCTCCACGTTCGACTGCATCGCTGCCATCACCGAGCACAGCGCCGGGTTCGCAGAGGCCACCCGTGGCGACCTGGGTGCGGGTGTCGAGCACTGTCCCGGCTGGTCGGTGGCGGACCTGGTGCAGCACCTCACCGAGGTGCACTGGTTCTGGGGGACGATCGTCGAGGGTCGGCTGCAGTCGCCACCCGAGGAGTCCTCCCGCCCGCCGCGGGCCGAGGACTCCGCCCTCGTCGACGCCTTCAGCGCGGCCGCTCTCCACCTCGTACAGGTGCTCCGACAGGCCGACCAGGCCGCGTCCTGCTGGACCTGGGCCGGTTGGCAGCAGGACGTCGCGTTCGTGACCCGGCACCAGGTGCAGGAGGCGGCGGTGCACCACTGGGACGCCGTCCACGCGGGCGGCGGCTCCTGGACCATGTCGCCCATCGTGGCCGCCGACGCGGTGAGGGAGTTCCTGCACTTCTCCGTGGCCTCCGAGGACGACCCCGACGAGCCCGTCAAGCCCCCGCTCCAGGGGACCCTGGCCTTCCGCGCCACGGACACGGGGGACGCGTGGACGCTGAGCGACGGCGCCCGCCCCGGCACCGGGCGGGTGACGACCGGCGTCCGGGACGGGGCACCCGTGGTCGAGGCGCCGGCCGATCACCTGCTGCTCTGGCTCTATGGCCGGGTCCCCCTCGACACCTCGTGCGTCCCCGACGACCTGCTCGCGCGGTTCCGGGCGCTGTGCTTCACCGACTGACGCGCGGATCGCACGCGTGAGGGTCAGCTCGTGAAGAAGATCTGCTGGGTCAGGGCGACGATGCCGACCAGCACGATGAACCCGCGCAGCGCCCAGGACGGCAGGCGTCGCCCGACCGTCGAGCCGATCTGGCCGCCGACCACCGACCCGGCGGCGATCAGGCCGACCACGGCCCAGTCCATGTCGGCGCGGAAGACGAAGACCGCAGCTGCGACGAGGTTGACCAGCATCGCCAGGACGTTCTTGGTGGCATTGTTGCGCTGCATCGTCTCGGAGAGCCCGATGCCCAAGATCGCCATCAGCAGCACGCCCTG